>NZ_JBBAXC010000007.1 GCF_037120725.1 Bacillus spongiae | reverse complement strand
ATAATGAGCCAATTGATTGGCTTGTTCATTCAGTTCTTCGTAAGTCAGCTGTTGATTTTCATAGACAACAGCAATGGCCTTTGGATGACGGGTGGCTTGTTCCTCAAACAACTGATGGATTAATGCATCCCTTGGATACTCCGCTTTTATTCCATTCCATTGCATCAATAATTGCTTCTGCTCAGTTGGATCTAATAGGCTGACTTTCGAAATTTCTATATTTGGATTATCAAGAATTTCCGTAACAAAGTTCACAAAATAGCTTGCCATTCTCGCAATTGTATTGTGTTCAAAAATATCGCTATTATATTCAAAATTGCAGCATACACTGTTATCCATTTCTTCTTCTACAAACAAGGTTAAATCAAACTTCGAAACATTTTTATCAATGAATATAGGCTCTAAATGTAAGCCGTGCACATTTATTATATTTTTCGCATTCCCTAGCATTGTTGCTTCTTTTTGTCTACTATCCTTTTGAATTACCAAAGATGTCTGAAAAACAGGTGAATAGCTAGAGTGAATGTTTGCTTTCACATCTTCAACCATTAGAGGAAACGGATATTCGCCGTATCTAATGCTACTAAACATTTCCTTCCGTACTGTATCAAAGAAATCCGAAAAAGATATACCCTCTGAAACATGAACACGAATGGGAAGAATATTAACAAAATACCCTGCTGTTGATAGAAACTTTTTATTATTCCTTCCGGATACAGGGGTACCTATAATGAGATCCTCCTGTCCAGAATATCGATATAAAAAGGAAGCATATAGTGACATTAACCCTGCGTAAAGAGTCGTGTTCTTCTCTTTACATAGTTCATATAGCTTATTAACGACTTTATCACTTAGACTAAATGGAAAAAGATTTCCCCTATATGAAGGAACAGGTGGTCGACGGTAATCACTAGGAAGGTCTAGAACTGGCAGTTTACCTGAAAGCTTATTTTTCCATATTGATTTTAATTTCTCCCCTCTTTTACCTGATAATTTATCCTTTTGCCAATCAATAAAGTCAGAATAGTTATTCACATTAGAATCTAAATCAAGATCCTTTCCTTCATTTAATCTATTATAAAAATATCCTATTTCATCTAAAATGATTGAATATGTTCCGCCATCTCCAGCAATATGGTGAAACATAAAGAGAAAGATATATTTATCGCTAGAAATTTCTAGTAATCTAAATCGATAGACGGGCTCTTCTTCTAGTTTAAAAGGTCTATGTGTTTCTTTATCAAGATATTCCCTTATATACGAATGATCGCAATGTTTCATATCAATGAGTTCAAAATCTAGAATAGGTTCACTATATACTTTTTGTACCGGTTCCTTCTCCATGATGAAATTGACTCGCATCATATTATGCCGTTTCGTTACCTCAATTAAGGCTTGTTTAAAGTGAGGAACATTAATTCCAGTGCTGATATTCCAAGCAGCTCGTTCATTATATAATGAACTTTCTGGGGTCATACAATAGTGAGTATAAAAGGATTTTTGACCCTCAGATAATGGTGATGTCTGAACATAGTTTTTCTTGATCAATCTTTAACCCTCCTTGATTCGGTTGTGTATCAAAGTGTTACATTCTTTCCTAAGTATGTGTAAATCTTATTAAGTTTTTTAAAATAGACTTTCAAGAGGAATCCTGTTCCCTATAGTTTGTGTATTAGAATAGATTGTGTTTGCCTTTGGCTGCAAGACCTTTTAGTTGTTATGATCAGCTCAGTCCATTCTCTAAAAAAGTTATGGGACGTTTTTTCTTCCTATAAAATTTTATAAATGCTACATCTTCATCTTTGTTGTCGAACTTAATCGTTAGGATATAACCATTGAATGAAACAAATTGGAGGAAGAAACAATTGCTCTTTTTGATTATTTTTCGTAAAATCTGCCGGTAAAGTCTTTTCTTTTATTTCTCCATGTAAATTTAAATAGTAGTTTACCTTTTTAGAAAAATAGATTATTTTATCAATTGGATCTACCATATTTTTGGGTGAATAATATCCAATTCCTAAACCGGAAGTAATTTTATTTTGCTCCTGGTGAATCATAATGTTTCTCAGTACATCTTTCTCCAAACCGCTGCAATAATGGAAGATTTCCTTGTCATAGTCCAATTTATATAGGCCCGTTTGCTCAAACCCATTTATAACAAACGGCTTTAGAACTAAAATTATTGGATAAAATTCTCCTTCACTTTTTGAATCTAGTTCATAAGACACTTCATATAAAACTTGAGCCAGTGTGTTTTTATGAATTAAGCTATTATTTATTATTTGCTTCTCAAGATTATGCTTTCGAATAGAACACGACACACTATGTGAGCTTGATAGTACAAATGCCTCTTGATCAAAATGGTTTGGAGGATATTTACTCAAATGTCGTATCATTTGATTATTACTCATTTAATTACTCTCTTGTGGGGTTTCATATGGTCCGGGCTGAGATTCAGTATTTGTTTCTCCACTACTAGCTGATACTTCCCCACCAGTTACCCCAGATAAAACCGTTAAAATAACCACTAACATCATTACTATTTTTTTCATTAAATCTCCACTCCCTTTTAAGTTGTTTTCTGTAATTTAAAGATAATGGAATTACCTTGTTTATAAAAAGTAGTAAAATTTCGTCTTTTTTTTTCCCATTCAATGCTATTTTTTCTACTAAAATTTAATAAGCAGACCCGAAATATAATCTGCTCGAACGCTACATAACACTACTAGTATTGAGTTTCATGTAAGAAAACTACGATACCAAAAGGCTTTATAATAAATAACTTCTACGAAATCAAATGAACAAGTACTAAAAATAATTAGATAAAAAGTTAAACTACTTTCACCGAAATAGCAGGCGTAGATATAAAAACGTATTAAGAAATTGAGTTAAACTTTTTCATTTACAAAGGAATCGTAACGGAAAGTGTGAGACCAACCATTGGAAAACAGTTGATTGAGTGAGGATTAGGTGAGGTAATATAAGGGCTCTATCACATAGAAGCTAAATAACTTTAAGATAAACTGAGGTTTGATTTATTCATGAAGTTCACCAACATGAAAAGCAGCAAAGGTATAAAGCGCTTGGCTGCTTTTGTTTATTTATCTACTCTCAGAGACGTTTCAAAAACTCTTGGTAGTTTTTTAATATCATTTTATTTAGACCATATTGATTCACCCAAATAGTTGTAGGAATCACCGATATTCCTCGTTCCTCCATCATAAATGACGAAAACAAGGTTGTACTGCTAGGTTAGATATTATCTTACAGTTAAGATAATCATTTCTGGCTAATGGTGATTCCATTTAGATTGATTTCTTATTCTAATTACATCCCTGTTTAGAGTAATAATATCAGTCTATCCAAGTCATTGAGATTCCTACATGGACCTTAATATTTTTGCACCAGAACCGGAATAAATACCAATCTATGAATGTAATCTTAAATAAACCTAAAATTTAATCTATTTTTAACTTTATTGAAAAATCATTATGGTAAAGTAGATATTCATAACGTTACGTTATATTGTTATTTTGGTTAATCACATGGAAAAATGCAGCTAAATAAAACGTTCATAGAGAGATGATCATAATGATGAAACTAAAAGAATGGTTAATTGACATAGTGGAACTTATTGTATTAATAGTAGTTTTATCAAGCTTTCATTATATAGAGGGCTATATTATTTCAAGAGTTACAATCTTAATATTTATTATTTCTCAACTTATCATGCATAACTATATTAATAAAATGAGAAAAGTAAGCTTTTTAATTTATACAATAATAGTACTTATTATTATAGCGGTAGGGTTTTATAAGGATTTTAATAGTATCCTTGACACTTTTTTTGGCTTAGTCTTTGTATTGTTTTTATTAATTACTAAATACAAAAAAAATCAAAATACAAAGTCAAATTAATTCAAAAACTGGATTTCTTTTTGGATACTGAATGTATCATGAAAATGGTAGAGTAAAACGAAAGTATGTACTAGAGCATTAAAAAATATAGGAGTAGAGCTAGAATAAATTTATCCCTTATTTTCTTGATAAGGGATTTTTTCATTCCAACATCCTCTATAAAAATCTAATTTCCTTTTACGGGTTCTATGAAACAAAAAAACGCAGTGGGCGATCAGAATAAAGTGCTATAGATTTATCCCTCTTTTTAATATTTGGTTATGTTAAAGTAAATGTTGATGAAAATAACCTAAGTTGGAGCAAGAATTAGATAGACAATGTTGAGTTGAATAAGGCTGACATGGCAAATGATTATTATGAGTCCATTGCTTAACACTTTAAAAAGGAGATTTAGAATGATAGAGATTAAACGAGAAACAAGATTTGTTGATAAACTCAGAGGGTATAAAGTGATGATAGATGAGAAAGAGGTTGGGACAATTAAATCGGGAGAAACTTTTGACTACCCTATAAAGCAAGGCTTACATACACTATATCTACAAATTGACTGGTGTAGAAGTAATAAAATTGAATTTGAAATCAAAGATAATGAATTTCTGAGATTTGAGTGTGGTGGATTAAATGGCTCCAAAGCTCTCGCTAGCTTATGGTATATAACTTTTAAAAGGAATAATTATTTATGGATTAAACAGATTTATTCTTAAACAACTAGTCCGCTTCAATTACTTGTAGAATATCTATTCAACAAAAGGAATATTATAATCATACAAAAATAAGCTATCCACATTTAAGTAGATAGCTTATTCCTAGAATGAAAGGTTAGTCATTTGATTCTGCAAAAGAGGTTTTCCATGATTTTTGCTGCTTTTCTTAAAGAATCTCCTTCACACATACATCCATTTTTCAAATACTTTTCAAGCTATGAAAGCCGCTTTAGCTTTTACTACTTCATTCACACAAAAAGAGTCCTGCTTGCTTAATCAGGAATTAGTTTAATTTTTTCATAGATTTCCTCTTCATATTTTAATGTATTTTTGTAGAAATCAGCTGCTTTTTTGTACGCCTTTTTATCGTAAAAATGCTCTCCTAATTCTTGTGATATTTGTTTTACTAGAGTATATTGGTTAGACTGTTTTGCTACATTTAACGTTTTTGTCATTTCTTTTTCATAAAGCTGGTCATTCCCATTTAGTTTATAAACTGAGACTTTTAATAAAGTTAATAAAATAAAATCATGACTTAAATTATACTCTTTTGATAAATGGATTGCGGTTTGTAAATTTTCATTTACCATATTCCATTCCTTTAGTTCAATGTATATCTCAATCATCCTTCTTAATGCATGAATATTTTCTTGTTCAAAATGAATGTCATGATTAATCTGGATACTTTTTTTATAATGATAAATAGCTAATTTTAAATCCTTATTCTTTGCATGTATTCTTCCTAAATTATAATTAATCATCGCGATATACTTCATATATTTTGAGTTGTCTTGTTCATTAATAATCGATAATGCCTCATGTAAATGATTGGACGACTTTTCCAAATCATTAATTAATTGAAATTGAACCCCTAGAGTAATTAATACGATGATAATATTTTCTTTATCTTTATATTTATTAAAAATTTGATAAGCCTTATTTGAATAATATAAACTGACCTCTGTATTTGTAAGCAACCTTTGCTTCACAAGACTTATATTATAATATAATTTAGCCGCCTCTATTCCATTATGATCTGCGATTAATTTTTCTGATTTCAAATAATAATTATTTGCTTGCAAATAGTCTTGCAAAGAATAAAATAAATTTCCACAAGCAAGATAATAATAGTAATAATCCTCTTTATAAAGATTATCAACATTATCGGGGATTAATTTATTTGATAAATGATATACTGTTTTTGCTTCTTCAACATTTAAACTTTTAGTATAGAACCTTAACAATACTCCAAATATTTTAAGATAAACTTCCGTTGGATGCATTTCTAAGATTTGAATGTGTAGATAAGAAAGATCATCCTCTATTAATTCTTCTTTTTCTTTATAATGATGAATAATTTCTAAAATTCTTTTCTCAATATTTGATGGATTGGCGTAATATAAATCTTCTAAATCTACGCCTAAACGATTTGATATTTTATTTAAAAATGTAGCAGAAGGATTTATTTGACCGTTTTCTATACGACTTAAATAGGTTATTGAACAAATGTCCTTTACCAAATTTTTTTGAGTTAAACGCTTATGTATACGTAGTTGTCTAATTCTTTCCCCTACTTCCATAAATAAATCTCCTTTTGTTATTATTAATTTTGATAATTCTGAATAAAAAGGCATCAGTAGTATTTTACCAAATAAAAGAAGATAATAATAATACAACTTCATTATTCATGGGGGGATTTGGCACTATATTCATGAAATAGATATATTAATATAGGTTACCTCTATTAATTTTATAATGTGAGCCCTAGGTATTCTGACTCATTTAACCCTACGTTTTGTATAGAATGGGAAATCTCTAAATTCCCCTCGCTTCTATAATGGGGAATGATTCTTTCCTTCTTACAGAAAAACTAACCCTCTTCTTCAAAAAAATAAAAGCTACTATTGTTAGCTCCACACCTAGTGAACGTCTCCATATGTTCTAGACTTAGTTGAATATTTCCGAAGTCATTTTATCTTTCCATACAAAAATATCTTAATAAAAAAATACCCTATGTTGTCGAATTAGGTCTAACAGACACAACTTAAATGATCATTATTCAAAACTCTTTATCTAATAAAAATAATATTATTTTTATAAAATGAAATTGTTTCAGTTATTTTGGCTTACTTCTCCTTAGCAGAGGCCACACCTGAAAGGTACAAACTTATTCTCAGAAGCACAAAAAATACCCCTCTCAGTTAAGAGAAGGGTTCAAAGAGGTTAACTTTCGGAATATTTTTAGTATAGCCATTTAGTTAGAATCTAATACAAAATGTATTTTATTTTGGTAATGTAAAGGTTGCTGATTTTCCTTTGAATAAGTCTTTCCCGTCCTCACCTGTAAACGGTCCAAACTCCATATCAATTTTCTTATATAATTCAAATTCGTCTTTTCTAAAAAGGAATACATGAAGTTTTTCCCCTTTTTCACCAGGAGCAATCGATTCTAGTTCACGTGGCTCCACCATTCCTTCACTTAAAACGATTGCTCTATTTTCATCGACATTAAGCTTAGTGCCAAGACCACTAAGTCTTAAAGATTCATTGGATTGATTGTCGATATTTAATTTGACAGTTAAGGCTACAATTCCATTATCTCCAAAATTTTCAAAACGTGGTTTACTTACTTCTGAAGGTTCAATTTCAGTGTATTGCACAGTATCTACTTGAATTTCTACCTTATCAATATTCTTTGTATCCTTGATTCCTGTCTCTTCAAAAATCATTTCCTTATCAGCCATATTATCTGTTGTTAAACGATCTTGTAAAAAGTTTGACGTTGTTTGATTACCTGTTTCATTGTCTTCAAAAACAAAAATAAAAGCATCTGAATGCTGATGATTACTATTTTTGAACTGATCATTGTCGGCAACTCCACCTTCAATGATATATTTCGGAGAAACCGTTTTTAATTTTTCAAATTCTTCATTAGTTAAGATAAAGGTCATTAATCCGGTAACAGTTTCACCTGCTTCAAATAAACTGATTTGATCTTTGTTCTCCTTAATTTTAGCTATTTGTTGATCTTCGGGCACGAGTTTTCTTCCGTTATTTTGAATATAATCTAAGTTACTGCTTAATTGTATTTTATGAAAATTTGTATAATACATTGGTTTATCTGTAGTATTATTAATCGTTACCTTTGTTGTAATAACATAGCCCTCTGTTTGATCATCGAAAGCAATATTATAATCTGTATTCATGTCCGTAACTTTTACGATCTGATATTCGTCAACACTCACTTTAAAGCCGTCCAAATCATGAGCATAATTGGGCTCTTTGTTAGTGTAAATTACTTCAACATTACCTTCTGTTTCTTCAGCGATAAATGGGTTTAATTCACCAGTGGTCTCTGTGTTTTCTTCTTCTTTTTCTTCTGCTTTTTCTTCTGCTTTTTCTTCTGCTTTTTCTTCTGCTTTTTCTTCTGTGCTTGTCTCTTCGATTTTTGGCTTCGTTTCTTTTTCCTCTGAAGATGCTTTTTCATCATTTCCACAAGCTGCTAATAATAGGATTGCTGTAGAAAGTAATGTTACTACCTTTGTTTTCCCCATGTTTTCTATCTCTCTTCTTTCTTGAAATACTTGATTATTATACTTGAAAAGAGACAATAAATACCATAATAATAGACAAGTTTGAGAACAACAACACAAAAATAGGACATTATGGGCATTCTTAAATTTACAAAAAATAAGTATTTTTAACTAATTTAGGATTTTTTACTAAAAAATAGATTGAAATAATTGACACATTTTGTAGAACAACGAAAGGTCAAGAAGGAAGAATAATAGATTTGATCCGTACATGTTTTGGAGGAAAAGTTGATAAATTAGAACGTATTGTTATTCCTATAGAACTTCGTAAGTAATGATATAATAGAAGCTGGAAATACTAATTAGCTGTGAAAAGGTCATGTTTCAAAATGTTATATTCATGTACCGAACTCTTTTAAAAAGCTAACTGCCTTATCTGTGGTGGTGAGCTACCTGTTAATCAGCCTTCGATTTCAAGTAATAACTATTGTATGAAAACCGTGACAAAAAAATAAAGAGTCCTAAGACTCCTTAATTAATTTAATAAGATTTGTTCCTTTAGTAAGGGACATATTAGACTTTTTTTTTGCCCAACATTAGCACTTTGTAATGTGCGAGTAAATATTCACTTGGGACTAAGGTGATCGCTACTTCGTTCAATTAAATCCCATAAATTTCCGTATAAATCTTTAAATACAGCAACAGTTCCATAAGGTTGTTCATTTGGTTCGCTTACAAATTCTACACCCTTTACTATCATTTCCTTGTAGTCTCTCCAGAAGTCGTCAGTATGTAGAATTAGAAATACTATTCCTCCAGTCTGATTTCCTATGTAACGCCCTTCTTCTTTAGAAGCTTTCGTCAATAGTAAGGTTGTCCCTACTGACCCTGGGGGAGAAACTACTACCCACCTCTTATCTTGCCCAGGTTGTTCTGTATTCTCTATTAATATAAAATTGAGTTTATTTATATAGAAATCGATTGCTTCATCATAATCTCTCACAACTAAAGCGACGTGTGCAATTGATTGCTGCATTTGATTTCTCACTCCTTATATAGAATAGAATACTCTCATCATTCCCTAAAATCGTTGTTCTATGAATTTTTATGTATTACACTTAATTTCACCTATTGATATTCTTTTTTCTAATCAAACATCCCGCTAACTTACTCATTTTTTACCTTGATTGTATTTAAAGTAAAAATTCATCCAGTAGCATGTGGCATTGTATATTAATAATAAAATACTAACGGGCCAATTATTTACGAATGATTCCATTCCAGATAGAGTGTATTTAAATACTATTCCCCTCCAAACCACATTCTATTAAAAAAATAGCAATTTAATAGCTTCACTTGGAGAAAAAATGAAAGAGTTTACAGTTCTAAGTCAAAAGCCTACAGACAATTTCTCCATACTTCTTCTATTCCAACCCAATTGGTAAATAGTATGATAGATTATCTGTTATCGGATTCCCGACACGAAACCCAATTGCACTCGGTTCACCATTTAACAAAAACGAGCCAATCATGACATGTCCCCTTTGTTTACCTCTTACGGATGGAAAGGTACACATAGGTAACTCAACAAACTTTTGGTATACGGGCGTATACTCCGTATAAGACTTACTTTTGTCTTCAAAAAGAAGTTCTCCGTTCGAGTTGTATATTTCAATGGTATCCCCTTCTCGCCCGAATGCTGGTTTTTTTACATATTTATGACCTTCCTCAACAAACCGATCTTTTTCTAAAAAGGTAGGTAGAAAGTATTCCTCAATCCAAGTATGCTCTTCTTGCGAAAAAAAAGCATTGTTCTCTTCATGCAATCCCCAAATGGCTGCTTGAACGACCTTTGATTGAAGCAAAAAGGCAGAAGGTGGATTCACGATACCAAGCTTTTGGTTTAAAACTAAGTCCAGGAGCATTTCTCCAATCTTCTCACCTCGTTCTCCTCGATCTAAAATAAGTTGTTCAATTGGGAACGTTTGACGATATAACACATCAATCTTTCTACCATTTGGATCATATAATCCTTCTTTATCTATTTGTAGCTTTGATAAAGGCACATAGGTAGATTTAAGGTTAGCCACACTTTGCAAATACATAGACGTATATTGATCCTCTATATTATGTTCATGTGAAGTAAAGACAACATAGGGGTCATTACAGTTCGTGCATGCTTTCATAATAGAGGATGTAACGACCTTTGATAAGATTTCTTCTTCACAATCATTCGGATCAACCACTCTAAATTCTTCACATACTTTTTTATTTACGTAAAATAACTCTTTAATAAATGTTGGTGTGTCCGCATTTAACTCTAGTACTTTATAAGTTCCATCCACTTCAACCAAATCAAGTCTACTAATAACGGTTTCAGCGTTGTTTGTCTGTAGACGTATAAAGGGCAACGTACTTTTTGAAAATCCAAGTTCCAGTAGAGTTTCATCATCTGCATTCCTTAATAAATGTGCTGTTTTATGAAAAATTGTTGACACATATTTTGAAATCATTCGAATTTTTTCCACTTGGGCATGATTAACCATTCTAACATCATATAAGGCATATTCATCTCCATACAAATCCGCCCAAAAATTCGATATACGACTATAAAACTGCTTTCTTTTTTGAATATACTCAGCGTTCATCTTATTCACTGATTTTATCCTCCATAAGAGCCAGAACTACTTCCGAATCCTGAGCTTTTTGAAGTGCTACTTGAGCTACTAATACTGCTTGAGGTTGATTGAGATGTTGAAACTGTGCTTGTATTTTCTTTTTGTTTCTCAGTTGTTGTATCTTTGTTTGAAGCCTTTGCGTCCTTATTTTTTTTTGATGTTGCTGCGCCTATTACAAAGACTGGCTTGCTTTTTTTACGAATGTCAAGAGCTGTGCTGTAAAATCCTTCTTTGTAAAAGTAATGTTCATAATACTCTGATTCATCATCTACACATTCATAGTACTCTTCTTCACTATCCCACTCAAATTCATCACAATAACTGTTCTCAGTTGGTAGAGGTGGGATTTCTTCTTCTTCCACATCACTTGATGTTTCTTCTATCTCTTCAACATCACTAGGTACTTCTTCTGTTTCCTCCACATCACTAGGTGTTTCTTCTATCTCTTCAACATCACTAGGTACTTCTTCTGTTTCCTCCACGTCACTAGGTGTTTCTTCTGTTTTTTTCACAACATCATTCGTATTTTCAACCTCTTCTTTTGAATTTTCCTCTGGAACGTCATTGCCACAACCTGTCATTCCTATAATTAAGGCAGCTGCAGAAAGACCTTTCATCATTTTTTTCGTTTTAGACAACATCATCCCTCTTTCTTTGACATATCCTTCCGAAGTCTCGTTCACGTTAGCCTACAGTTGGAATAGTATCAAGGTCTATTTATAACAATCTAATCTCAACGTATAGGTAGTTCCACTTTATACAACAACAATTTATCACTTGAAAGGCTATTATTGTTTCAATCCAAAGTGTGTGATCATTCATTTCATCAGCACAATGAATGAGTCGCTACCTTACCCTTCAGTATTTCTTTCAGCAGATAAGAACCTTGCCTCCTCATAAATTGAGGTTACACCTGGCTATAATAGTCCTTACTGAATTGGCTAATGCTTAAAGTAGGCCTATTTCCATCCCTCCACTTAGTTAATACGCAGGATAAACCGTTTAGTTTCAATGATTTCAAACCAAGATAGGCTCTTAAGTGGTAACTAGAGTCCCATATTTTTTTAACGTCGATAAAATATATATTTATATAATCTAGTCCCTCTACTAGTATTTATTTCATATATGGAGTTGGTAATAGATACCTCCATGATCCACCTAATTTTAGCACATTTTCCAATGATAGGATTCATAGTTATACTACTATAGGTTTTTATCCAAACTTCTAGTATTATTGTTTTAAGATATGTAAGATATTAAAGTCTCTTGAATTCATTCTATTAATGGTTTAAACAACATTATAGACCTATTTTTATCCATGGTGATATTCACAAAAAAAACACTCCAATTACGTAATTGGAGTGCTTTTTTTGTAGTCATTTCTATTACCCCATGTTCTCTGACAGCTGACTAAGTTCATCAGCACTATTTGCAATAGTTGTAGCGGTTGAACTCACTTCTTCGATAACTGTAGCAATATGGCTTAGTTCAGATTCTAGCTGTGTACTGTCTTCAATGTTATTATGGATCATACTAGCAATCACTTTAAAGAAGTCGTTCATATCATTCATTCGTGAAGCCCCATCAATGGTTACATCAGACACTTTACTTATTGATTCAGCAATAACGTCAATTTGATTATTCATTCCAGAAATTAATTCAGAAACATGAGAAACAGATTTTTTTGTCTCTTCTGCTAACTTTCTAACTTCACTCGCAACAACCGAAAATCCCTTTCCAGCTTCTCCAGCCCGCGCAGCTTCTATTGCTGCATTTAAGGCGAGTAAATTAGTTTGCTCAGCAATATTGTTAACAAGTGTAACAATATTTTTCACTTCATTTGCTGTTTGCTCTAACACACCTACTTCTGTGGAAATATCGACGGTGCTTTTTCTAATATCCTCCATAAGTTGTTTTTGAATGGTAAGGTCTTCTTTTCCTTTATTTGTTTCCTTTTCTGTTTCCGCAGCTACTTCCAATCTTGTTTTAGAAAAGCTTGCAATTTCTCTTGTTTGTGCACTTATTTCTTGAATATATGCACTCGTTTCCTCAGAAGTAGCGGCTAAAGTTTGAGACATATCATAGACCTTTTGACGAAGTGAATGCTTTTGTGCGTCTAATTCTTCCTTAAATCGGTCATTCTCTTGTTGATAGGTTTCAAGAACAATTTGCTGCTCTAAGTTAATAAGCTTTGTCACCGCAATTAAAGCATTAGCAA
Source organism: Bacillus spongiae (assembly GCF_037120725.1). NCBI lineage: Bacteria > Bacillati > Bacillota > Bacilli > Caryophanales > Bacillaceae > Bacillus > Bacillus spongiae. Next base: position 206,042 of record NZ_JBBAXC010000007.1, on the reverse strand, counting down.
ATTCCTGTTTATCATCAATATGCTGCTCAATGAGAGTCGTGATGGACATTAGTAAGTCTTGAAAGGCGCACATATACCATTTTGGCTGCAAGCCTATTTTTTGATGGACGTACGCAATCTTATGTCTAGCCCTCACATAATTTTCGTCTATCACTCCAGAAAACATTTCGACAATATGAGTCGTTAACGACTTTTTCAAAGCTTCTACAGAGCTATGTTCAGTAATAATATTCGTTAACGTATCCTCTAGCTGCAAATTTTGATAAAATCTTGTTACAATTGAGTCTATATTTTTTTCTACAATAGGTTTTAAAGCTAAACTGTATTGTAAATCACTTTCAGATAGCGATATTAACTTCAATTGCATTAATAGCTGTTCATCTTTAATCTCAATTTTCACATTATCCGTTAGGATCAGTTTAGTTGCATTTTTTGACTTTCTAAAAATATTTTTCATGTTGCCCCCCTATTACTTGGTCATAACATATCCCTTATTTTCTTCTTTTTGTGTATACATATTTTTATCGGCTATTTTTAATAATTGTTCAAGTGAAGCTCCGTCATAAGGGTATTCTGCTAGACCAATTGAAAGGGATACCAACTCTTCAGGGAACGTGGATTGTAATGCACGATCAATCTCCTCATGAAAATGCTCATCCTCACTTGTCGTAATGATAACAAATTCATCCCCTCCCCATCGAGCAACTACGCCTTTATCTTGAAAACAAGCCAACAATACTTTAGCGATTGTTTGCAATACTTCATCACCTTTTTGGTGCCCATAACGATCATTTATTCTTTTAAAATCGTCTAGATCAATTAACTTTATATAAAAAGGAGCCTCTGCTTTTTTTTTCTTTTCAAAAGCCTTCAAAAAATAATAGCGATTATACGCCTTTGTTAAAACATCAATATTTGCTATATAGCGATATTTATCGTAGTAATAAGCCAATAAATAACCTAGAATACAAAGTAAACTAAACGCAATAACAAGGCTAATGTTTATTACTTCAATTGCAAACATACTACTAAAGTCATAATATCTACTTGCGATAAACAATAATATAAAACCTGTTATAAAAAATAGAACTAGCGTACGCCCATGACTTTTCATATATCAAATCACCTATTCCTAAGAATTATTTTTACCGCTAGGATGTAGGATTTTCTTGTTATGGTAAAAAGTTTAACGGAAATGATTCACATTTTTCTACAGAATGTGGCTTCCCTAAGTAGTACCCCTGTCCGAAGTGTACGCCTATTTTCCTTGCACATTCTAGATCTTCTTCTGACTCGATTCCTTCTAACACGATATGGTCCCTTGCTAAAAAATAAACAAGACTTTTTAGAAAATGTTGTTTACGAGCGTGTTTAGATAAATCTTTACCAAAATAACGATCAAGCTTGATAATATTTGGCTCTAATTCAATAACTGAACGAATCGAAGATTGTCCCTTTCCTAAATCGTCCAGCGCTACTAGCGCTCCTATACTTTTTAAATCATGAATACTGTCATTTAATGTTTCAAGATGAGGAATTGCTTCCGCTTCATTAATCTCGAATACCATTCTGTTCATCGGAAATTGTACATCTACAATGGCTTCTTCTAAGAAGGATTTAAAGGAAGGATTGAGCAGCGTAGATGGAAGAATATTGACGGATAACCTTGGATAGATTAATTCATTTCTGTAGTGAAACTTGTACACTCTCATTGCCTCTAACATAGAAGCACAATCAAGTTCAAACAATAGTCCTTTTTTGTCTGCCTCTTGAAATAGTGCAGTAGGGGAAGAAAAATACTCACATCTAATTAAACTTTCGTAACCGGTAATCTCCCCCGTATGAACAATGTGAATGGGTTGAAAGACATGTGTGAATAACCTCTCTTTAACGATTTTCTCAATTGGAACATTCATCATAAGTATCTCTGTCGCTCCTTCTCTTTTTATAAGAATATTCTCTAAATTGAGGGTGAACCACTTATGTGGTTCTGTATCAACTGCCAAATCCATAAAAAATAGCTACCTCAAAAAATGGGCAGCAATAAAAATCGATTCCTTTGAATTTCGCAACTGGCTGGCATTGCTCATAACATAGCGTTAGCCCCTTTAGCTTTGCGTCCTAATTTTTCAATTAGTTTGCCCATTTACATATTCTTTTAGCTAGGGTTATTCTACCATAAATGACAGTGATTGAATACACTTTCAACGATAAATAACCACATATTACTACTATAATTTACATTATTAAATAGCACATTTATTGGAAATAAAAGACAATTAATTTTATTGAAATACCTATCTTTACTATCACTCTATTATTCAAAAATTATTATTAAAAATCCTTTTCATATGTAATGACACCTGAAATCGCTCTTATATAGGACACCCCACCCTTTCAATAGCTAATCATCTTATAGTTTTTATGTGCATTCCTTATACTGGAATATACTCTATTTATTAGAGATTTCCCAAAAAAGATTGACAGTCAATAGCTGACTGGATAGAATGTTTAACAATATACTTTTTAAAGAAAATAATTACTACCTCGTATAACCTTGGAAATATGGTCCAAAAGTTTCTACCAAACTACCGTAAATTGTTTGACTACGAGGAAGAGAGAATATTCCTATGACCTCTCCTTCCTCATACGTCTAGAGAAGGAGAGGTTTTTTATGCAGAAGAAACAACAGCTTACCCAACTCATAAAAGCAGCAAGTAAAGACATACTAGCTGACGTCGTGATTAAGAACGGACAAATCGTAGATGTATTTAATGGTGAATTGCTTACTGGAGACATCGCTATTCATGATGGTATGATCGTTGGCATTGGAGAATATGATGGGAAGACAATCATCGATGCAAAAAATCAGTATATATGCCCGGGCTTCATTGATGCTCATGTGCATATTGAATCTTCATTAATTTCACCCTCTGAATTTGCGAAAGTAGTCCTTCCACATGGTGTCACAGCGATTATCACAGACCCGCATGAGATTGCCAATGTTTCTGGAGTTGAGGGGATACAATATATGGTTAGTAATTCAGAAAATCTTCCATTAGAAATATTTTTTATGCTCCCATCAAGTGTGCCAGCAACGCCGTTTGAACATAATGGTGCGACACTACTGGCAGAAGATCTCAAACCTCTTCTACAGAAAAAGCAAGTACTCGGTTTAGCGGAGGTGATGGATTTTCCTTCCGTTAAATCAGCAGAAAGTTCTATTCTCGATAAGCTTACGATGACATCTCAAATTGATGGTCACGGAGCTGGTTTGGATCGTGATGGTATTAATATTTATCGTGCTGCTGGAATCCAAACTGATCATGAAGCAACAACTATTCAAGAAGCGAAGGAACGTCTGCAAAGAGGAATGCATCTATTAATTCGAGAAGGCTCTGTCGCCAAGGACTTATCAGCTTTACTTAATGTTGTGACACCTCATAACATGTCACGTTGTATGTTTTGTACAGATGACAAGCACTTAGATGACCTTATTACAGAAGGTAGCATCGATCACAATGTGAGGCTTGCTATCCAGCTTGGTTTAGCACCCATCACAGCGGTGACAATGGCCTCCTTCAATGTAGCTCAATGTTATGGCCTTCAGACAAAAGGGGCTGTAGCACCAGGGTTTGAGGCTGATTTAATGTTCGTTGATAACCTTGACTCCTTCAACATCACAAGTGTCTATAAAGCAGGCAAACTTGTAGCATCCGAAGGAAAATATGTTGGAGAATCAATTTCATCAACACCTGCAAAGCATTCATTAACTCATACCGTTCAACTGCCAAACTTAACGACTAAACAATTAGAAATTAAAACCACATCTTCAAAAGCAAATATTATTGAAATTATTCCGAATAGCCTCGTCACAAAAAAAGTGGTGGAAGAAGTTGATGTAGCCAACAATTGCTTTTTACCATCACTTAAAAATGATCAACTTAAGCTAGCTGTTATCGAAAGACATAATGGAACAGGAAATATTGGACTAGGTATTGTCAAAGGGTTTCAACTAAAAGAAGGCGCGATTGCCACCACGATTGCGCATGATTCTCACAACCTAGTGGTCACTGGTACAAATGATGAAGATATCCTTTGTGCTATCTCTGCCCTTGAAAAAATGAACGGTGGATTAGTATTTGTAAAAGACGGTCACGTAATCGCTTCCTTGTCTCTTCCACTTGCAGGGTTGATGTCAGAAGATTCATATCAAAAAGTGAATGAAGAACTTGTTCAGTTAAAGAAAACGTTAATTCAGTCAGGGTTTCAACCTGAGTTTAATCCTTTTTTAACGTTATCCTTTTTAACCCTTCCCGTCATTCCCGAGTTAAAGCTTACGGATAAAGGGCTGTTTGATGTTAAAACGTTTCAACATATTCCCGTTAGCCTATAAAAGACTTCTGTTCATACATTGAATTAGCACATTTATTTATCGTTTAAACGAAAAAGAGGCTGGGACAAAACTAAATGTACCATTCTCAAAACCGAATAATCTCTTATAAAACTAAGAGTTAAAACTAAAAACCGAACTATAATTAAACTCTATATTCGAGTTTTCATTATAGTTCGGTTTTTCCTATGAGTGGGATACTTATGTCCCAGCCTCTTTTTATCTTAATCTGTACTAATTCCTTTAGAGATTTGGTCAATTTCCTGTAAATGCTTGTCCGACAATTGGAATGTTAAAGTTCCAATATTTTGCTCAACATGTTGAACCTTTGTTGCACCAGGAATTGCCACTACTGTATCCCCATGGAAATGAATTAACCAATTAAGAGCAATTTGTGTTGGGGTCACTTCATATTCCTTTGCTAGCTTTTCTAGTAGCTCAATAAGAGGTTCCGTTTTTGCTAGTCCATTTTTCTTAAACCAAGATGTATATTTACGTGGCCCCTTTATATTTTTTATCAACTCAGGATTTTTATGAAATTTACCAGAAAGAATCCCTTGCTCAAGAGGTGAATAAGCAATAATAGTAATTCCTAATTCTTTTGCAGCATCCAATACACCATTATGTTCGATTCGACGATCAAGAAGACTATACTTCATTTGATTTGAAACAAGCGGGAATCCATGTTTATTTAATTCTTCGTGTGCTTCCCTCATTTTCTTTTCATTAAAATTACTAACACCTGCAAAGCGAATTTTTTTATTTTGAATCAATTCTGCTAATGCTTCCATTTCAGCCTTAATACTTGAAAAGGAGTGAGGTTGATGAATTTGGTATAAATCAATGGTTCTATTTTTCAATACAGAAATTCGCTCTTCAATTGTTTTCGTAATGGAACTTGCTTTACGAAACATAGGCCACCATTTCGTCGCAATGTAAGCTTCTTTTCCACCATCTTCTAGCATATTTAATGCTTGAGCTAAGGTTTCTTCAGACTTACCCTTCCCATAAATTTCGGCGGTATCAAACCAATTGATTCCACCTTGATAGCTAATTTGTACAATTTTTTGAATATCTATTTCATTCAAATCAGACCAGTAACGTCCAATCAAGTTATTCCCTTTACTAAATTGCCACGTACCGAGCCCAATTGCTGAAATATTCAGGTCGCTCTTTCCTAACATCCTTAAGGGAATTCTAGTTGCTTTTGACATTAATCTCACCTCTTTTTATTTTCATAGTACTTCCTCAAACAGTCCATTTAGTTGACTTACGGTTTCAACCCTTTATCAGAATTATAACAGAGCTAATGATTTGGTAACATTAAATAAACTTTGCTGACAAAATAAATGCTGTTTCTCCACACGAGTTATAAATTAATCAAGACTATTAATCTCCTAAATACATTGCTGACATTCGCTTTTCAATAATATTCTCATCCTTTAATGAAACATGATAAGCATGCGCTTGGGGCCTTGAACTGACGACTCTAATCAATTTACCGTTTATATAATGAAGAGCGACACCATCATCTGCTGCTACCCCGCTTTTTATATTTTTTGCTGATATAGTCTCATGGTAAGAAGGTCTTCGATTATCTTCTCCATCATAATGTGGACAGTGACTTCCTTTTAACAACCCTAGGCCTTTAATAGGTCGGAGCTCATCACCAAAGGAATCCGTAACTCCCTCTTCGAACCAACATAAAGAGCCCGCACTAAGTCCCGTTAGAACTATCCCTTTGTTGTAGGCTGTTTGAATAATTTTATCAACTCCCCACTCTCTCCAAAGTGCTAACAAATTAATTGTATTGCCTCCACCTACATAAAGAATATCCTGCTCCAGCAAAAAACCTTCTAAATCTGTCGTTGGTGGCTTAAACAAAGAGAAATGGGTAGGAAGACATGCTTGTTTTTCAAAAAATTTATAAAAGCGTGCAATGTAGTTTTCAGCATCACCACTAGCTGTTGGAATAAAACAGATTTTCGGTTCCTTATCTTTTACCTGTTGAAGAATGTATGTATCAAGGAGCGGATTATTCGGTTCCATTGAAAAACCCCCGCCACCTAAAGCAATAATTTGTTGCATAATCTATTCCCTCCAATATATAAATTATTTTGAATAGAGTTTGTTTATTTCCTCTTCAGTACATAAAAATAGCCGTTTTGAAACAACATCATCATTCACGGATTTTCTCAGTATAAAGACTGTTCTATTGTTCCATCTTCATTTCTAAGATCTAATCTCGTCTAAAATGGTAAGATTTAGTTACAACAATACTACTATAATTATTTTAAGAGCAAAAGTTCATTTCATAAAAATTCCTTTATTCAACAGGCATTTATTTTACTACTCCATACATTACACGAACCACCTCTTTGGCATATGGATAGGCTATGATATACTTAGCCAATCAACTATTTAATCTATGGAGGATCTATGCTTACTTTTGAAGAAAAATTAACCATCATTTCATCTTTTCCCCAACTAAAAGAAAAAAAAGTATCATTAGGACGAATTAATTTTCAATATGAAGAAAGTAAATCAGATAAAAAGAATGTCGTTTATCATTTACACCCTAACGGAAATGGATTTGTGTACGCTGGAGAACTTTCCGGCTATGAACTTGGACCAAAGGGAATGGTCAATATTCGTGACTTTACCAAAGAACAACTTACAACCATAATTGAAAGATCAATTGCCTCCCTTTCACCAAAATCAACTGTGGAAGCGGCAATCATTGGCGAAGAAAAAGAAGAAAAATGGGTCGATGAAAATCAGCACACGCTCATTCTTATTTTCGAAGATGAAATGTGGAATATATATGCTGGCTTGAACTTAGATGCCACGTTTTCAACATATGAAGAAGCAACTTCCTATCTAGAAGAAGAAGGTTTCACTCAGCTATAGAGATGTTTTAATTTTCGTTAGTCTCTAACATAAACAAAAGAATGGAGCATTTATCTCCATTCTTTTGTTTTTTATTTAAAACGAATTTTTTTACTTTCTTACATTTTTTCTCTCATAAAATAAAGGGCACAGCTCTAACAACAGAAATGTGCCCCCTCCCATTAGTAATGGCTTAGCTTAGTCATTGCCACTAACTTTTTATGGAATTAATAACCGTATCCTCCAAGGAATGCTGCTCCTACAATGATTAGTAGGATAAACAAGACAACAATTAGAGCAAAACCTGCTCCTGCTCCAGCCATAGTATCACCCCTTTCCCATTTCCTATTAACAGAATATGAAGAAACTCAAAAAAAGAAAGGGCTTATACATAAAATAAGAAAAATACCCAATTAGAATTAGAAATGCGGAACTGCCCGTTCAGCGACGTATAAACTTGAGGTGCATTAAGGAACGAAGGCTAAATTCGCGACGTCCTGTCGCAACGCCTTCATGACCTACTTCCTGTAGGCCTTGAGATAAAGGAAACACGAGGAGCAAAGCGAGTCGATGTTGACTTATCGTAAGGAGGAGTGCGCAAGTTTACTAGTCGCTGGGCAGTGGAGCTGGACAACACCGAAAAGCGGAGGCGGCCGTTCAGCGTCGTATAAACTTGGGTGCATTAAGGAACGAAGGCTAAATACGCGACGTCCTGTCGCAACGCCTTCATGACCTACTTCCTGTAGGCCTAAGCGGAGTCGGGTCGCTCAGCAGCGACAGGCATTTGACGAAGCACGCAGGAAATCCTGATACATGAAAAGCGAAAGCGCCTGATCAACGTCGTATAAACTTGACCCACTCCGCATGAGATAAAGGAAACACGAATTTCGAAGAAATTCGATGTTGACTTATCGTAAGGAGGAGTGACCAAGTTTACTAGACGTTAGGCGCTGGAGCTAGACAACATTAAGGAACGAAGGCTAAATTCGCGACGTCCTGTCGCAACGCCTTCATGACCTACTTCCTGTAGGCCTTGAGATAAAGGAAACACGAGGAGCAAAGCGAGTCGATGTTGACTTATCGAAAGGAGGAGTGCGCAAGTTTACTAGTCGCTGGGCAGTGGAGCTGGACAACACCGATATGCGGAACTGCCCGTTCAGCGACGTATAAACTTGGGTGCATTAAGGAATGAAGGCTAAATTCGCGACGTCCTGTCGCAATGCCTTCATGACCTACATCCTGTAGGCCTCAATAAAATTTTTCTAAAAAAATAAAACTTTTTCCAACCTTTACGGTCTAATATATAGGTAGGTTAGGAGGCGAGGATTTGGAGATTGAACAATTAGCCAGTAAAGCGATTAAAGGCGATGACGATTCATTTTTACAGCTCATCCAGCTGTTTAAAATTGATTTATATAAAACAGCACTTTCTTTTTTACGAAACGATCAGGAAGCCTTAGAAGCTGTACAGGAAGTCACCTATCGTGCATACAAGGGGATTCGGAACGTAAAAAAACCTTATTACTTTAAGACATGGCTCATCCGGATTATGATCAACTATTGTAATGATCAGCTACAAAAGAAGAAGCACGTTCTGTTTGATGATGAACTTATAAAGTCTCAAGGAGTTTCAGAGAATCATAATAACCTAGAAATAAAAGACGCGATGCTAAGCCTTGATGAACGGTCACGAGAAATCCTGACCTTAAAATATTTTCATGACCTAAAAATAAGGGATATCGCCGATTCAATGCAATGCCCTGAAGGAACGGTGAAAACGTGGCTAAACAAAGCGCTTAAAGCGCTACGGGAGAAGCTCGAGGAGAACGGAGGGAATCTCAATGTTTAAACGGGAAGAGGAACAACTACATCATTTAAAACAGGATTTAGAAAACACCCCTGTTTCACTCGATTCGCTGGATAAAGCGATCACGGCAGGGTTCAATCGAGCGAAAACAGAAGAAAAAAAGCGTACTAGAAAAAAGAAAGGTTTCTATAGCTTCCTTGCGGCAGCACTTTTACTCATAGGGTTCTTTTCTACGATTCGGGTTTCACCTGCTTTTGCAAGCTATATTTCCGGGATACCTGGGATGGAAAAAATTGTCGAGCTGATCAGGGATGATAAAGGAAGAATGGCTGCTGTTGAACATGAATACTATCAGGAGATTGGCGTATCTGATAAAAAAGGCAGCTTGCAAGTAACAATCGATGGAGCCATATCCGATGAAATGGGAATCGTTCTTTTTTATACATTGGAATCAGACAAAAAGATAAAAGATATTAGGATTGATAAAGTGAACTTGAAAGCTAAAAACGGCACCCCTCTTGATGAAGCATCTAGTTCATACGGAGAACCCCATCGGTCAGATGAAGGGGAGTACTCATACAGTGGAGAGATTGAATATTTCTTTGAAGTGCCTCTGACAGCTAAGGAGTATGTGGTAGATATAGAGGTGAAAGGTCGGCAATACTCTCTACCGATTACACTTAATGAATTTAAAGAAAAAAAAGAATACCCTGTCAATCAATCTTTGGAGTTAGAAGGAGAAAAGATAAATATTGAAAAGGTAACTATCTATCCCATAAGAGCAGCTGTTCATTTGGAGGTGGATCCAAATAATAAAAGGCAGATTCTTCATCTGGAAGACCTGCGTCTTGTGGATGAGAACAATGAGGTATGGGGGAAGATTTCTAATGGGGTAACAGGGTCAGGTAATAAAGATTCAAAACAGGAAATCTATTTGCAAAGTAACTATTTTAAGGAACCTAAAGAGTTGTACCTTGTCTTAAACAATGCTCAAGCAATTGATAAGGACAATGCAACAGTTGTAGTGGATACAGAAAAGCTCGAAATCCTAAAACAGCCTGCTGGCAGTCATCTAAACAATGTTCGGAAGGAGAACGGTGAGCTTGTTTTTGACTTACGAACCAATAGGGAATTCAATTACTTTATCTTCAGCAAAGTGATAGATGCACAAGGGAAAGAACTAGAACACTCCACACAATCAATGAGTACCTATGAAAAAGGCGTAAGAAGAATAGGCATGAATCTGCCTGCAATAATTAGTTCTCAAAACCCGATTACGATTGAGCTTTCTTATTACCCTAAATGGATTAAAGGAAAGGATAAAATAAAAATAAAATAATAAAAAAGGTGGACCTGTTAGCCAGGACCGCCTTTTTTGTGAAGCAGTTCCAAATTATTATTTATCATTCTGGTGAAAGTAATCAATTGTTTTACAAAACCAACATTAAATCTTCAGGAGAAGAAGCATTTTGATTTATACTTATTTAAACCTACTTCTCGTACCCATTGACACTTTATTCCAATCAGTTATAATTTAAGTAATTAAGTAATTACTTAAATATTGTAATGGAGGAATATTATGTGGCCATCAATGAATTATTTAAAGCTTTATCTGATGAAAATAGAAGAAAGATTTTAGATTTGTTAAGAAATGGAGATTTAACTGCTGGAGAAATTGCGAATCATTTTGAAATGAGTAAAGCAGGTGTATCTCAACATTTATCTGTCTTAAAGAATGCTGATTTAGTATATGCGAAAAAAAGGGGACAGTATGTTTATTATTCTTTAAATTCAACTGTATTTCAAGAAGTATTGAAATGGATTATTCAATTTCATACAGACAAAAAGGAGGAAAATGAATGATTAAAAAAATATGTATAAGTCTTTTAACACTTATTTCTCTTGGCGTAAGTATTTATGTATTTGCTACAAATTCAGTTGAACGAACAAGCTACGGCTCACTGGAAGTATTTTTATTTAGTATTCCTTTTACACTGGTCATTGTAAACAGTAATCTGTTCTTACTTCCGAAACTAATTAAACCACAAGAGGATTATCTTCGATTTCAAAAGGGAATTGAAAGTATTTTTTTATCATTATCACTAGTACTAACCGCACTCCATTTAGGTTTGATTTTGTTAGTAATGGGTATTGAAATTAATCTAATCCTGCTTGTTCCACTAAGCGTAGGTATCGTATTTATCACCACAGCTAACACCCTACCTAGATTTCAACTAGAATTGCTTCCATCCTCCTCACAATTGACTAAATCAACGCATCAAGTTTGGAACATTGTACTACGCCCTTTTTCTTTCCCATTCTTTATTGGAGGGATATTAATGTTACTTTGTGTGTTTCTTCCGGAACAGCTTATACTCATTGGATTCTTTACCATTCTTTCGTGTACATTACTTATATCCATATATCGTTCATTTAGAGCATATAAAACACATTAAAAAAGTACCCTACTGGCGTTAGTTCTATTGAAAATTATAGATTTTGTTCAGAATATCATCAAAAAAACTAGACTTGGAGAATTTGAATTAAGCATATTTAACAAAATGCACTCTAAATGGAGTGCATTCTTTCTGCAAAACACAGCCTAATTCATTATGAACAATACACTAAAAACCTAGCTAGAATGCTCAAAAAACACTCGTAAGATTCATAAAAATTTTTGGGGATATCTTACTCTTAGAAAAAACATATCCACAGCTCTCACAGAAACAAGCATCGACCTCAGGACCTTTTACAACGGCGTTCTTCTTAAATAATGGACCATATTCTCTATTTTTGACCTAGTTTTCCATAACTAGTCCACACCTCTCAGATAATTCGACCATATACTACTATTAATACGAAAAGAAGGTGGGTGAACTATATGTGTGGATTCTGTGGCGGTCATGCTGGATACGGCTATGGCGGTGGAGGTCTTGGCAGTAGCTTCGTATTAATCGTAGTCTTGTTTATCTTGTTAATCATTGTCGGAGCTGCGTTCCTTTACTAATAGCGCCCAAGCATTTAGAAAAAGCCGATGATTCCTAAGGAATCATCGGCTTTTCCCATACAATCGTATAGCTTCTCTAAAATACTTGAACATAAACTTTTACTTGCTAATAGTTTTTATTAAATATTCTCCTGCTTTAACGCTTCAATAATATTTTCTTTTTTAATTTTCGCGCTAGAATATCGCATAAGCGCCGTGACAATGATGAGAACAACAGCAATGACGAATAGTATTCTAGTGAATGGAATTTCAAATTCAAAGACAAATTTATTCATCCAAGATAAATGAATAAGATACATGAAAAGAATGCTAATCGGAATTCCATACAACAATGCCTTTAGTCCATAAAAGATGCTTTCATATTGGATCATTTTATTAAAGCCTTTCGGGCTTATTCCAACAGATTTTAACATCGCAAACTCCCGTTTTCGCAAGGAAACGCTTGTCGATATCGTATTAAGAATATTTGTTACTGAAATTAAAGTAATTAATACGATAAAGCCATACGTGAAAATCGATAGGATTAATTGAAGCTGCTCTGCCCTCACTCTTTCTTCGTATACATTATTTAACATCGTACTTGACTCAATAAATGGTTCCAGTTCGTATTGAGTTGCCATTGGCTCCTTACTTTTTAAGAAAAGTTCATGTTTTTTAAATATAGTTTCTCCGTGCATATTATATAGTTCATTGAATGAAGCTTTCGATACAATCACCTGTAACTCACCCATACTGCTAAAGTTTACGCCAAGAGGTAATTGGTCTGTCAAGGCAGCAATTGTGATTTCCGTAGACGGACTATTTTCTCCTCCCATTTTAATGGAGAAACGATCTCCAGCTTCTGCATTCATTGTTTTGGATTGAACTTGCTTCTCATCAATCTCACCTACACTACTATTAATGATAATCCCTGATACACGATCGGTGCTTTGTAGCCCTTCATAATTAGCCCCTACGTCATTTGCATATTCCATCAAGTCTTTATCGTCTAAAGCAATTACATTTAAACTGTAGTTGAACTGTTTAGAAGTATTGCCACTGCTCGCTTCTAGTATCTCATTTGGAACTTTACTAATATCAATAGAGGCACTTCCATAGATCCTTTGAAGCTCTGAATATTCCGTTACTTCGTTCATTGCATCAACCTTTTGAATATAGGAATCATTTTCTTCGTAATATTCAAGTCTAATATCATAATCTATGCCTTGTCCTCCCAATGATTTCTTTAAATCATCATTGAAGAACGAAACCGTTAAAAAGAGAACGATGCTAATAACAAGTGAAAATATTGTGGCACGGTACTTTCGCTTATTTCTTTTTAAGTTTTTTAAGCCTATTTCCGCTTCAAATCCAAAAAGCTTTCGAATAAGTTTTGATGTTTTAACCGCTTTTCCTGACAATTTTACATCGGACGCTTGTCGAATAGCATCTATGGCTGAAATCCTTGATGCCTTTTTAGCAGGAATATACGTAGAAATAAAAATGGTTAACACCGATACGGCTAGGGCAACAAAAATCGAAAGAGGTGTAACAACCACCGTTAGCTGCTCGGAAAACTCAGATATATCGCTAATTATAGAATTGATAAAATAAAAGGTAATGCCTATACCTATTAGCCCACTAATAAGACCAATTGGAATACTTATTATGCCAATCAATGCTCCTTCGAATAAGACTGAATTTCGTTTCTGCCGTTTCGTTGCTCCTACACTTGAAAGCATCCCTAAATGACGTGTACGCTCCGAGACAGAAATAGCAAAAGCATTATATATAAGAGCAATGGACCCAATCATAATGACACCGATCATAATGACAATAACTAATAGTACCGATAACTGTAGGGCTGCATCATCTGTCACACCATAAAAACGAAGCAACGAATTATTAAAATTAAGGACTTCAATGTTGTTTTTTTCAGCTAAAGCATTTGCATTGCCGTAGATTGACTTGTCTACTTCCTTTACTAAAACAGATGCAGTAACGATATCATTCTCCTTAATCAGCCCTTCGTCAATATAAGAAATTATCGTATAGCCTGGTGCACTTGATGGTTCCCATGTGGGACGCTTAATAAAGCCAACAACTGTATACTCACTAGTTGTTTTGGTTTTTAAATCTTCTGGTTCATTTCCAAATGGGCTGCTTTGAAGTAGTTTATACTCATTGTTAGTTCCGCTTACTACGCGGTCACCTACCCCTAATGACAACGTATCTCCGATTATATACTCTACCTTACCGTTTTCTGCTATTTCCTCTGATAAAACGACTTCATTTGGTGATTGTGGTAATCTCCCTTCACTTAATTCGATTGGAAATTTTTCAAATTCCTCAGAATTGTACTCTGTTATAAACAAGTAGGGCTTCTTTTTATTCTGACTGTTTTGTAGTGAAGCATAGCCTACATCTCTTGAAATGACGACAGATTCTGTATTATCATCGTTTAAGATTCCTCCAAGTTGTGCTTTATTGACATTCTCATACTGCACATGCCATTCTCCATTGTTTATGATGGATTGCCTTTTAGCTAAATCGATAAAGGAAAATCCGATTGTGGCAACCGCTGTCAGCATAGCAACCGCTATCACAACACCAACCATCGTCACGAGCGTTCGTTTTTTATTTTCTTTTAAATGCCTGACAGTCAGCTTATTAATAATATGCATAATCAAACCTCCTCATCTTTAGCTATTTTTCCGTCTTCAATGGTAATAATTCGATCTGCTTGAAGCGCAATCCGTTCATCATGGGTAATCAACACTAACGTCTGTTGATAGGATTTATTAAACGCCAATAATAAGTCCATAATTTCTCGACTATTTTTACTATCAAGATTCCCTGTCGGTTCATCCGCAAGCATTAAAGCAGGCTGACTAATCAATGCCCTTCCAATTGACACACGTTGCTGTTGGCCTCCTGACAGTTGGTTTGGTAGATGGTGTAATCGTTTTTGTAAATTTAACGTTGTGACAATGTCAGAAAGTCGTTGTTGATCCACTTTATGGCCATCAAGTAACAACGGTAGTGTCATATTTTCTTCTACTGTTAAAGTTGGAATTAAATTATAAAACTGATAAATTAACCCGATTTGTCTACGTCTAAAGATAGCTAGCTGTGTTTCATTTAGGTCGTATATGTCAGTATCATTTATTTTTACAGTTCCACTCGTTGGTCGATCTACGCCGCCTAGCATATGCATAAGCGTAGATTTCCCCGAACCCGACGGGCCGATTATTGCCACAAATTCTCCTTTTTTTATTGAAAACGACACATTATCAAGTGCCTTCACGCTCGTTTCATCTTTTCCATATATTTTAGATAGTTGATTTATTTTCACTATTTCCATTGTAAAACCTCCTATTGTCTTCTTGGTAACTATAGTTTAGCTAGCAAACATGACTACCAAGTGACTCAAAAAATAACAATTTAGTCACTTAACTGGAGTGGATGTATAACATCTCTATGATTTTTTTGGATCGGAGAATCGTCTTATAAGCAACTACCTAGTATTAATGGAACTTGAGAAAGAGAGATAAAAATGTTGTGCTCGAAACAATCATTTGCATCCTTCTTATAATCAATACAGAACCACCAGAATCTCTTTTAATAGTAAATCCCCATCATGTTAAAACAGTAAGAGAATAAATAAAAAGCCGATTTCCCTACCAAAGGAGGAATCATCGACTTTTTATTTTTTATTTTACTAGATAGATACACAATCTCTTTGTGTACCCCTAAATATTCTCTTGTTTTAACGCATCAATAATGTTCTCTTTCTTTATTTTCGCGCTTGAATATTGCATAAGCCCCCCTACAATTAAGAGGACAACAGCAATGACAAAGAGAATTCTTGCCCAAGGAAGCGTTAAGTCAAACGTAAAAGAGTTCATCAATGAGCGATGCATCAAGTACAAAATGATCAAACTAATCGGAAGACCATATAATAAGGACTTCAAGCCATAAAAGATACTTTCATACCGAATCATTTTATTAAATCCTTTCGGAGTCATTCCAACTGATTTTAACATCGCAAATTCTCGTTTACGTAAGGAAATACTCGTTGAAATCGTATTAAAGATATTAGCAACAGAGATCAACGTAATTAACACGATAAAACCATACGTAAAGACCGAGATGATCAAAATCATATTCTCTTCCTGCTGTCTATACTGATGTTCATTGGATACAAAAAGGAGAGGATCGATGGCTTCTAACTCATATTGTGTAGCTAATGGATCCTTACTATTAATAAATAATTGTGTATTAATGAACTGTTCTTCCTCTTCATTTTCACTATACAATTGAGCAAGGGCCGCTTTTGAAACCACCACATTTAAATCAGAGAACCCACCTGTGCTAACTCCTACAGGTAATTGATCAGTCTTAGCGGCAATCTCTACTGTTTGCATATGAGAATTGTTTTGCTCTACACTTGGATCAATATTAACTCTTGTATTTATATCGATTTTTTCACCAACAGCTGTCTGAATCGTTTCTGATTCAATACGGTTATCATTGAAAATTTCGAAGCTTCTATTAATGACAATACCTGCTATATTTTCTGTGCTTTGTAACGTTTCATAATCTAGCCCTACGTCCTTCGCATAGGCCTTTAACGTTTCTTCATCTAGAGCAATCAATTTTAAAAAGTAAGAGTAATGACCATTTTGTAAAATACTTGGGTCATTCTTCACTTGGTTTTTTAGTTCATCATTTAGTTCTGATTGATCAATGAGAGCTCTCCCTGATAAAGATGTTACGGGGTAATACTCCGTTACTTCATCCATGGACCCCGCTGCTTTAACCAATTGTTCTGCTAACTGCTTATCTTGTATTCCATGAACCACAATATCATATTGAATTCCTTCTTGTGTAAGCTCAACCGATTTCTTTAAATTATCGGTAAAGAAAGAGACCGTTAAAAATAAGACAATACTAATGACAAGCGAAAAGACAGTTGCTTGATACTTTCGTTTGTTCCTTTTTAAGTTTTTCAGACCAACTTCTGCTTCAAATCCGAATAGCTTTCGAATAAGCTTCGATGTTTTAACCGTTTTACCCGTTAGCTTCACTTCCGTTGCTTGACGAATAGCATCAATAGCAGATATTTTTGCTGCTTTTCTTGCTGGGAGATACGTTGAAATAAAGATCGTCAACACCGATAGAATAGAAGTAATGAGAAGCGTCAACGGTGTGACCGTTACCTTCAATGATTCTGTTACCTCAAATGCTTCTTGAAAAAGTGAATTGATTACCCAAAAGGTTACGCCTATTCCAGCCAGTCCTCCCACTATGCCTAATGGAATACTGATTAAACCAATCAAGGCCCCTTCAAAAAAGACCGAGTTGCGCTTCTGCTTTCCCGTCGCGCCAACACTCGAGAGCATGCCTAAATGACGGGTGCGTTCTGATACGGAAATAGCAAAAGCATTATATATTAAAGATACCGAACCAATCATGATGACACTCATCAATATTGAGAAAAATGTTAGTAATGTACCTTGTAACGGATCATCATCCGTGACACCGTAATACTGAAGTAAGCTATTATGATAGTATACCGATTGGATGTTATTCGTTTTCGCTAAAGCTTCAGCATGAGTGTATAAAGATTGATCCACTTCCTTTAATATGACCGATGCATTAACAACGTCATTTTCTCCCACCATCGTTTCATCCAAATAAGAAATGATCGTATAACCTGCTGATGATGGTTCCCAATTAGGGCGCTTAATGAAACCTACAACCGTATATTCTAAGGTTATTTGTTTATTTATTTCTTCATTTATTTCCCCATTTTGATCTCGGGAGAGTGATCCAAACTGAGAAAATCCTTCCATCATCTCTCCATTTTCTGAATTAGTGACAACACGATTTCCTACATCTAGCGTTAATTTGTCACCTATCTCATATTTCACCTTGGCATTTGTCACTATTTCTTCTGACAACACCACTTCATTCGCTGTTTTCGGTAATCGTCCCTCACTTAATTCAACGGGAAATTTCTTAGAATTTTGCGCATTATATTCTTTTATAAACAAGTACGGTCTATTGGGATTTTGACTTCCTTCTAAGTAAGCAAAGCCACGATCTCTTTCAATTTCTACAGTACCCGTAGCATCATCCTTTTGGATGGCTTCAAGTTGGTCTTTGTTTACATCTTCATACTGAACATGCCATTCTCCCTCGTCAGCGATTGTTTGCCTTTGTAATAAGTCTAAAAAGGAAAAGCCAATCGTCGCAACCGCTGTTAGCATGGCAACGGATATGATAACACCTATCATTGTTACAAGCGTACGTTTTTTATTTTTCTTTAAATGTCTGACCGTTAACTTATTAACAATATTCATGAGCGAACTCTCTCATCTTTTACAACTTTACCATCTTCAATCGTGATAATTCGGTCGGCTTGAAGGGCAATTCGATCATCGTGAGTAATCAACACTAATGTTTGCTGATAGGATTTATTGAATGCTAGTAATAAATCCATGATTTCACGACTATTTTTGCTATCAAGATTTCCTGTCGGTTCATCTGCTAGCATTAAGGCAGGCTGACTAATGAGCGCTCTACCAATTGAGACACGTTGCTGTTGCCCACCTGACAATTGATTTGGTAAATGGTTCAACCGTTTATCAAGATTTAACGTAGTAACGATGTCCGATAAGCGCTGCTTATCCACCGTATGTCCATCAAGCAACAACGGGAGGGTAATATTTTCTTCAACCGTTAACGTTGGAATGAGATTATAAAACTGATAAATTAACCCGATTTGTCTACGTCTGAAGATGGCTAGCTGTGTTTCATTTAAGTTATATATATCTGTATCATTTATTTTTACCGTTCCGCTCGTCGGTCGATCCACCCCACCCAGCATATGCATAAGCGTCGATTTCCCAGAACCCGACGGTCCAATAATGGCAACAAACTCTCCTTTTTCTATTGAAAATGAAACATCATCGAGTGCTTTAACCGCCATTTCATCTTTTCCGTATATTTTTGATAAATGATCTATTTTTACAATTTCCATTGTATTACCTCCAACTATCATGATAGCTACAGTATAGTGAGCAAACATGACTATTAAGTGACTTGAAAGTGACAATTTCGTCATTTTCAAGTCACTTAATAGGAGGTAATCCACATAAACACATGATGTTAGCCATGAATACTCTTATAAAACTTTAGTCGAAATTGGGTCCCCTGCTCCTCTCCACTTTCCACTTCAATCGTTCCATTTTGGCTAGTGACAATACTTTGAGCCATAGCGAGGCCAATCCCTACGCTATCATCATTAGCATTCTTTCCTCGATAAAATCGTTTAAAAATGTAGGGAAGGTCTTCCTTTGAAATTCCTTTTCCATTATCCGAAATCGTTATTTCCGTAAAGAGAACATTTTCTGAGAAAGAAATCTCAATCTTCCCCCCCTCCATCGTATGTTCTACACAGTTTTTTAAAATATTTATTAAAGCTTCTGCAGTCCAATTAAAATCACCGTAGAAAGAGACCCTTTCATTGCCTTCAATAGAAACAGTTTGTTCTTTAATTTCCATCGTGATTAAAACCGGTTGTAGAGCATGTCGAATGAGCTCATCAACGATGACTTCGTTTTTCTTAAATATCACCGTTCCTGCGTCGATTTTCGATAGTTTTAATAAAGAGGACACAAGCCATTCAATACGCTCGAGCTGAACCTCAATATTGCGGGTAAATTCTATTCTTCTTTCCTCGGGAAGATTGACATCACTAATTAAATCAGTCATCACAGTCATTGAGGTAAGCGGTGTTTTAAGTTGATGAGATATATCTGAAATGGCGTTTGTAAGTTGCAACTTTTCTTGCTGTAAAACAGCACTCTGTTCTGATAGTTTTCTCGTCATTTTATAAATATTATCTTTTAGAATACTTAGCTCACCTTCACGATTATCTCGAACATCCAATGTGTAATCACCACTACTAATTTGGCGTAAATAACCAGATAATGTAGCTAATTCGCGATACCGCCACCATGTAAAGACAAAGCAACATCCAATTAAGATAATAGACACAATGAACATCAGCCATGCGAAAATAGGTGAAAGAATAGCAGCAATAATGATAGCTATAATACTGACAGAACACATAACCATAAGTAAAAGCTGGATTTCTCGATTTCGAATCATATTATTCCCCCACCTTATAGCCCAAACCACGTACTGTTTTAATAATCGTTGGATTTTGGGGGTTATCCTCTAATTTTTCTCGAAGTCTCTTTATGTAAACCGTTAATGTGTTATCATTTACAAAGTCTCCAGCAATATCCCAAATTCGTTCTAACAACTGATTCCGAGAGAGAACTTGACCGATATGATTGGCAAAGATAAGTAGTAAACGGTACTCTAAAGCAGTCAAATCCACTTCATTCCCCTGTTTATATACTTTGCCTTCAAGCGTATTTATTTTTATATTATGAATGGCAATCATCGTATTCGGTTGACCTTGTTTTTGGTACCTTCTTAACACCGATTTTATTCTGGAAAGAAGCTCACGAATTCGAAAAGGTTTTGTTATATAATCATCTGCTCCCATATCAAGCCCCATTACGATATTTACTTCATCATCACTCGCAGTTAAAAAGATAACGGGAATATCACTTATCTCTTTCACATATTGGCATAATTCATAACCAGTTCCATCAGGAAGGGATACATCAAATAGACATAAAGCAAATTGACTTAGTCCTTCGGAAATTATTTTTTTTGCAGATGCGACATCATGACAAAGAACCGTAGAAAACTGATCTTGCTGTAATGAATACTCAAGTCCAGTTGCAATCGTTTTATCATCTTCTACAAGTAATATTTTCATTCTTAAAAACCGCCTTAACCTTCTATAGTTTTACACGTAACGCTATACCATTACTCTACTTATACTAGCATGTTTATGTAATCCCTATGTTTCATTCGTATTGCAAAATAAACTTGTCAGGTCCAACTTTTCCTTATTATTAAGTCAATCCTTATGAAGAATATACATACTTCTCATTAATATAAAGAGGTAGATACCCCTAATGCCTTTGTTTTATCACTATCATGATATTTTATAACCTCTCCTTATTTATTCCCATTTCTAGGATATCTAAGAAAGTAGAAATACATAAAAAATACTGCTAATGATGACATTCAAAGAAAAACAAAAAAGGATACTGACATTTTATTGACACATTCCTGTCCTACTATTAGACGTGTAAGAAGGAAGAAATAAAATTAATTATGGAGGATGATAAAATGTTAAATTTATTATCGACGAAATTCGTTGCTGGAGCACTTGCAACAGCTATTGCTGCTCCAACCGCTTATACGGCCATCGCAAATGAACCGAAACAAGCTACTCCAGTTAATGCACCTGAATGGGTTGAGAACTTAGATGAGGAAACACAGGCACAACTACAAGAGATTCGTGATTTACTTGAAAGTGGAGAGTTAACAAAGGAAGAAGCGAGTGAAAAATTTGCAGAGCTTGGTGTTGAACACCCTAAGCATTTAAATGAAAATAGTAACCATTCCAAGTTAGATGAGGAAACACATCAACAAACACATGATATTCGCGAGCAAGTTGAAGCAGGAGAAATCACCTCAGAAGAAGCACGTCAGTTCCTTGAGGAAATTGGCATTCAACTACCTCCTTCATCATTCGACGGATTTGATGAAGAGGTAAAGGCCCAAATTAAAGATCTACGTGAACAAGTGAAAAATGGTGAATTAACGAAAGAAGAAGCAAAGGAAATGGCAGAAGAACTTGGAATTACTTTTCCTAAAAAGTTTAAAGCAAGACCGAACCAATTAGATGATGAGACAAGAGCAGCGCTTGATGCCATTCGGGAACAAGTCGAAGCGGGTGAATTAACGAAGGAAGAAGCAAAAGAACAACTACAAGAATTAGGGATTGAATTTAATAACCGTAACGGTCAACGTCCTAGTTCAACCGATAGCCCCGCTACTGGTGTAGAAGCTGAACAACAAAATAGTATGACTAGCCTTTAATGGAAGTGGGTGATTTCAATCTTGAAGTCGCCCTTTTTTATAAACTGAAAAAGGGACCCTGTTGATAAGTGATGTTTACATAAATTAGTCGGATTCATTTATCACTTCTTGATTCTGTCCTGTCTGAATATAATCTAGTAAAAAACTTCTCGAAAGGAGGGTTTGATGTTATCAGCGAAAAAGGAAGCCACTCCGTTGATTTTTGTCCCTGGCCTTTTCGGTTCAATGAGTGAAAACATTATTCAAGGGACAGGAAAATGGCATTTCGGTATCGCAAGTATTGTGTACGACCCCTTTATTACCGCGCTAGAACAAGCACTTGGTTATCAGAAAGATGTAGATTTATTTATCGCTTATTATGATTGGCGAAAAAAAGTGAGAGTTTCATTTAAAGAGTATTTAATGAAAACGATTAAGAAGGTAAAAAAACAAACAAACCATAAAAAAGTAAATATCGTTGCTCATAGTATGGGCGGTTTACTTACGAGAGCATATATCGAAAGCCGTGTTTACGAAAAAGACATTCATCAAGTTATTTTAATTGGAACACCAAACAGCGGCTGCCCGCCTCACTATATGTATTGGACGAGTGGAGAAAAACTAGCCCCCTCTGAACCGACACTTACTCCTTTATTTATGAATGCCTACCTCTATCTCTTTTCTTACCTTTATGAAACAGACATCACTTCAACAATTCATCAACAATTTAAAGGCCTTCGCGACCTCATTCCTAGTGAAGACTATGGAAACTATTTACTAAAAAAAGGCACCCTCCATTGGCATTGGAGCAATATCTCCAACATGAAGACAAAAAATGAATTTCTCAATTCATTAAATAAAGATGCACGACTATTGAAGAAAAGAAAGGTAAAACTATCACTAATTGCTGGAATTGGACAACAAACCATCAATGGGTTAAAAGTAATTTCAACCTCTTCTAAACGTGGTGACGGTGAAGTGATAGGGACGCTTTCTACAGAGCTCGGTGATGGAAACACAACTGTTCGGAGCGTTTTTTCAATACCAGGCGAAACGTACCTACTTGAAGGAAACCATCAAAGTATTCTCTTGCAAAGTATCCCCCTGTTACAAACGATATTAGGCAAAAAAACAACTTTACAAGTAGATGTTCCTTTTATACCGGAGAAAGACTACCTTATCATGATCGTAAAGGGTCAAGGACATCTCGCCGTGAAAAATCCCCTTTATCAAAGGACTTTGGCAAATCACACTCACTTTGTACTTAGTCACAAAGCGGAAGCGCATGTTTTTCACTCTCACCAAAAGCAGACTATCGATATATGTAAAATCCATTTCAATAAAAAAGAACCAACCACACTTCACGTAGATGAAAAAGAGCAGGTGGAACTGTAACTATTCTTATGGTCGACTATGTTTAAATTTTGACTGGCGAATCATCTGATTTACAACTTCAGAGAATACAAGACCTATCGCAATTGAGCCTGAAATCATTAAAGCTTTAGCCGCTAGCGTAATTGCTGTATCGTAATCATTCAGCACGAATCGTCTCATCGCATCATAAGCGAGCCCTCCTGGTACTAACGGAATGATTCCTGCGACACTAAAAATAATAACGGGTGTTCGATACCTTCTAGCAAACACTTGACTCATGACAGCTATAAAAAACGTGGCAATGAGTGTCGCAAGGACATCATCCATTTCAAACAAGGACAACATGGTGTAAATCATCCAACCAAATGCCCCAACAAACCCACCCTTAACTAAAGATTCCTTTGGCGCATTAAAAATAACACCAAAAGCTGCTGATGCAATAAAACTTGTCACAAGCTGTTCAATGTAAAACAACCCACTCACCTCACATAATGGTAAATACGACAGCAATGCCCGAACCGATCGCAAAAGCTGTTAAAAAGGCTTCCGCCCCTTTTGATAATCCTGAGACTAAATGACCGGCCATTAAATCCCTCACCGCATTCGTAATGAGTAGTCCAGGAACAAGTGGCATGACCGAACCAATGATAATCTTGTCTAGTTCTTGCCCAATACCCGTCAAAACGAAAACATTGGCTAATAATCCGATAAAGACAGAGGCTAGAAATTCAGCAAAAAACTTAATCTCGATTACTTTATGAATGGACATAAAGCTATAGAAACCCACACCACCAGCAAGGAAAGCAGGAATAAAATCATGCCAATTCCCTTGAAACATAATAACAAAACAACCACCAATAACGGCCGCTGCAACTGTTTGAATAGGAAGCGAAAAGGTTTGTCTTTTCTGTTCTACCTCTTTTAGTCTTTCGTAAGCCTGACTGACAGTCATTTCACCACCACTTATTTGACGAGATATTGAATTAACTACCGTTACTTGCTTTAAATCTGTCGAGCGTTCCACAATTCGAATCAATTTCGTTTCTGTCGTTTCCAATCCCTCGAGGGAAAAAATAATGCCCGTTGGGGTAACATAACTATGGGACTGATCCATCCCATAGGCTGCGGCAATTCTAATCATCGTATCCTCCACCCGATACGTTTCTGCTCCACTCATCAGCATCAGCTTTCCTGCCAATAGACATACTTTCATCACATCATCTATCAATTCTCTATCTTGCTCCAACTCCATCACCCTCTAAGGAGAAAGTCTCCTACTAATTTAACCACTAAATATTCTTCGTTACGTTAATAGTGTAAAGAAATGATTAAGTGAAATCAATAAAAGTCTGGAAATTCAAAAATGTTCCCTTTCTTTTTTTAAAATCTTGTCTTTATAATGCAATTAATCATCGAATTGGCTTCCCATGACATCATATATCTCCCATTTTCCCTTTCATGCTGTTCCAAATCGTTTAAAAAAACACTCAAACTGGCCAAATATTTCCCCTATTTGTAAGAGAAAGAGAGTAAGCAAAGGTTTTTCTCATTTAAAAAGGGTAACCTCACATGGTCACCCTTTCTTACCGCCTATTCACAATTAAAATGCCCAATTTCCTTTACGGAAAATCGGTTCAGACGTGCCGTCCTCGTATATACCATCAATGTCCATAGCTTCAGAGCCAATCATAAAATCTTCATGAACGATACTGTCGTTCATTCCCGCTTCTTTACGCTCTTCTTCAGAAAGCTCCGCGCCACCTTCATAACATGTTGGGTACGCTGAACCAATCGCTAAATGATTGGAAGCATTCTCATCAAACAGTGTGTTGAAAAATAGAATGCCTGAGTTTGAAATCGGGGAATGATGTGGGACAAGTGCAACTTCACCAATGTAACTTGCTCCCTCATCTGTGGCAATCATCTTCTCAAGTAACTCTTGTCCTTCCTTCGCTTCTACTTGAACGATTTTCCCATCTTCAAATGTAAGCTTAAATTCATCAATAACATTCCCTCGATAAGCAAGTGGTTTGGAACTAGAAACGTATCCATTAACTCCAGTCTTTACCGGTACTGTATAGACTTCCTCTGTCGGCATATTTGCCACGAAAGTTACATCCTCTGGAGTTACAGAACTGCCTGTTACCCATAAGTGTTTCTCTGGTAACTCAATCGTTAAATCCGTACCTGGTGCTTTATAATGTAGCTTTTTAAATTTTTTCTCTGTCATCTGAGTCGCTTTAGATTTCAACGTTTCAATATGGGTTTTCCAAGCTTCGATAGGATTGTCTAAATCAATTCTCACCGACTTGAAAATGGCTTCCCAAAGAGCCGGCATCCGATCAGCTTCAGGAAGGTTAGGAAATACTTTTGTCGCCCACTTTGGACTAGGTAAAGCAATAATGGACCAGCTAATTTTATCCGTTTGCATAGCCTCTTTAAACTTCTCAAGCGCCTCTCCCTGTATTTTTTGATAGGCCATAATGCGGTCAACATCAATGCCTTTTAATAGGTCAGGGTCAGATGCATCAATATGTAATAGGGTTCCACGTTTTTCTATTAGCTCTTCGTATGCTTGAACAATCCATTCCGGGAACTCACGAAAAGCCTCCTCTGATGCTAATTCAAAATGTGTTCGCGTAATTACATCATCCTGCCACTCAACATGAACTTTTGATGCTCCTGCAGCATACGCTTCCTTTACAACACGGCGAACGAAATCCTCGGTGCCTATTGGAGCTGAGACCCATAAATATTGTCCTTTTTGAACATTCGCACCAACTTTTACAGCTAGTTCTGCATATTTATTTAATTGATTCTCCATCGAATCCCTCCATCTATGTATGTAGCTTTTTTCTCCTATTCTATCATATCGAAAATTCACTATATTTCCAACATTATAATACAAATACCACAGGCATTCAGCCCGTGGTATGAAAAGCTAGCTTTCTACCGTTTTCACTTCATTACGATAAGATGCTTTTTGTTTCCGATTTTCTAACAGAGTCAAGATGATTCCCATAATTAAAAAGAAACTAGAAATCTGAAACAGTGCAGATATTTCCACGTATGCTGCTAATGCACCAAACAGCAATCCGCTTAATCCAATCCCTAAGTCAATAGAAGAAAAGAACATTCCATTCGCCACTCCAATGCGATTGGCTGGCGTAATAGAAATGGTCCATGATTGTAAGGTAGGAGTAAGCGATCCATACCCAATTCCAAATAAAACCCCTGCAATCATAACACCTATGGCTGAATAAGATAGCGATAACGCCCACATCCCCGCAAAGGAAAGTGATAAACAAAAGATAACGAGTCCCTTTGGTCCATTTCGATCAAACCATTTCCCTGCTATCGGGCGCGAAATAGACGCCATGACGGCATTGACTAAATAAAAAAGAAAGATATGTTCAATCCCACGTTCTTCACCAAAAATAACGATAAACGTCACAATCGTACCGTAAGCAAGTGTAGCTGCTAGTGTAATGAGGGATGGGTACCAACTTGACTTTTCAATAAAGGAACGGAAATAAGAGA
This sequence comes from Bacillus spongiae, assembly GCF_037120725.1. NCBI lineage: Bacteria > Bacillati > Bacillota > Bacilli > Caryophanales > Bacillaceae > Bacillus > Bacillus spongiae. The sequence goes on along the minus strand of NZ_JBBAXC010000007.1, from coordinate 179,033 downwards.
AAGTTAAATCCTCTCGGTTTGTTTTTTGAACAAGCTCAGGCGTACGGTAACGGACAATAGAAAGCAGTCCTAACGCAATCAAACCTAAAATACTCGAAATGATAATCACGGTAGTAAAGGTTGTTACTTGATATAAGTAAATTCCTACACTAGGTGCGATAATCATGGCTATAGTGATAGATAACCCATAATACCCCATCCCTTCTCCTAATCGTGAGCTTGGCACAACATCTACAGCCGCTGTTCCGTTAACGGTTGTGGACCATCCCCATGCAAGTCCGTGAATAAAACGGAATAATAAAAAGATAATTACAATCTGAGAAATAGGGTAGACCATCGTAACGACAAGGAGGAACACTGCCCCACTAATGACTAATGGTCTTCGATTTTGATATTCTAGCATATGTCCTATGAACGGGCGACTTAACACCGCACCAATTGAGAATAATGCGGTTACTAAACCAATTTCAAGCCCCGATGCTCCGATCGATTTAATATACGGAGGCAACGTTGGCAACAACATTTGAAAGCTCATAAATACGAATAAATTCCCCAACATCAGCATAATAAATGCCGAATTCCATAGCTTCTCTTTTTTCTCTTCCAAAAAAGCCACTCCCTTATAAAAATACACATACTTTATATTAAATATCATCCGTTGAATATTTCGAATCACTAAATAATATCATATTTATTCCCGTAAATGGGTAGAAATCAGTTAAAAAATAAAAAGCCTCCCTATGTGGGAGGTCAATCTTCATCCTTAATATCTATGTCTTCTGGAATTGGTTCATTTAAATATTCAAGCATTAGCTTTTTATACTTTTCAACTTGATCTAAATGGTTCTGAAACTGCTCTCTATTAATTAAATATTGCTGCCCATCATGAACGGCACGGATTTTCCCTTCTAATATGAGAGAATTAATCCAAGCTTCTGGAAAAGACAAATAGGCTGCTGTTTCTTTCACGGTTAAATACATTCACATTTCCTCACTCTATGTGTATCATTTCTCTTCTATTATAACTTTATCATCTATACTAAGGAAGGAAATCTAATGGAAATCGGATAAAAAATATTGATTATACGATGTAATAAGTACTACTAACACGGATAATAATGAATGTTTACTAGAGTGCTTGTTAACCTCTTTATGGATCAAATGAAAACAAAGCCTTGTCCGTTCTCATTATACATGTAAGACCCTTTCAATTATAAGTGAACAATCTTTTCTTCCGTTAGGGATTGATAGCACGCTTCAATTACTCTAGTATTATGGAAAGTCTCAGTACCGGAATACCACACTTCCTTACCCGCTAAGATACACTCAGCAAAATGCTCCATTTGAAGCACATATTGATTAGCTTTGAATAATTCTGTTCGGATTTCCCCGCCACCGTTCATAACTGTCACTTCTCCCAAACCACCATCCACTCGATCTGAGCAAAACGCATTCGGAAGAAAAATTGTCCCCTTTGTTCCATGAATTTCATAAGTATTTCTAAAGCTTTCTTCAAAGCTACAATGAAAGCTTGCTGTTACGTCTCGTGAAAATGTTAAAATGCCTGTAGCAGTCATGTCAACATGATGGTCAGGATGAAATCTACCGGAAACATAGACGCTTTTCAGCTCTTCTTTAATTAACGTTTTCGCAGCATGAATACAATAGCACCCAACATCCCATATACTTCCACCTCCATGTTTTGCATTTAAACGAAATTCATGAGTGTGCTGATGTATATTTAAAGGAAACGTAAACGTGGAGGAAAGGTGACGTACTTCTCCAATTTCACCTGAATCGATTATTTCTTTAACAAATAGATGTTGTGGCTGAAATTGGTACATAAATGCTTCCATAAACAGCACCTTGTGTTCTTTACATATTTGTACCATTTCCATCACGTCTTCACTCGTTAAAGCCGCTGGCTTTTCTACCAAAACATGCTTCCCTTTTATAGCAGCTTTTATCACCCATTCTTTATGTAAATGGTTAGGAAAGGGAATATAAACAGCCTCAATCTCCTCATCATGTAACAATTCATCATAGCTTCTATATACCTGTTTAATATTGAATTTCCTTGCCCATTCATCAACCTTAGGGTTACTGCTCGCAATGGCCGCAGCCTCACTGTTCTTTGCTGACAAAATCGCTGGAATTATGGCATTTACGGCAATTGTAGCCGTACTTAAAATTCCCCACTTTATATTCTTCCCCATATCCCTTCACTCCTTAATTTACATATCTTTCAACTCATATCATGATAACTAGTCAGAATGGACAATAGAGTTAACCATGTACGGTTATGTACATGGTTACTTTATTTTCAACTTTCACTCAATTAATTCCACAATTCCTTGGCACCATTTACTATCCACACATCCACCTTTTCCGTCCTTACTGTAATTCACGTACTTCCTTAAATCGAAACATAATAAAGATTGCATACATCATAACTAATACCGCTCCAGCTGCCATAATATGATGAATCGAAATTCCTACGTTCAGAACAAGAGACGTAATAGCATAGCTTACGGGAATCAGCCCCATAGAAGCTAGTGAGATAAGTCCCATTACACGCCCTATAACCTTCTCCTCTACAGCAGCTTGTATGGCAGATACAATGGGAATATTTGAACCAGCTAAACAAAGACCAAATCCAGCTAATGCAACTATACTAACCCATATGCTTGTAGAGAAGCTAAGAGTAATAAAGAACACACCTGACACGACGATTAGGGAAAGACCGATAATACCTCTATTCTTCTGTAGGTTTAAGACTGCTACCACAATGGAACCGATCAGCATGCCAACTGCCAATCCAGCCTCAAGGAAACCGAAATCTTGCGCATCACCGTTTAAAATATTTCTCACAAAGAGGGGAAGCCCCATCGTCATTGGTCCAACTATGAATAAATTCATAAAAACGGTTGTTAAAATAATGAGCGTTAACATGCGGGATTCTTTCACATACTTAACTCCCTCTTTAAACGTTTCCCAAAATGTTTGATTCTGTGCATTTTCTTCCGCTTTCGATTTAGGAATTTTCATAAAGGAAATCGCAATAGAAGCAACGAGAAGCATAACAGCCGTTGTTCCAAACACAATTTCAAAGTTTCCAAACGAAATAATGAATGCTGCAAGCATTGGAGCTAATATAAAGGATGATTGATTTGTCATTTGTATTATGGAATTACCACGAGTTAAATTTTCCTTTTTTAGAATCGAGGGTATAATGGCACTTTCTGCCGCCCAAAAAAAGGCATCTAAAATTCCAAAGAAGAAAGCGAAGACGACAAATGTCCAAATACTCACACTTCCAAAAATAAACCATAGAATAAGTCCTACTAGTAATAAACTACGACTAAAATCAGAAATAAACATAATCTTTGTTTTGCTATAGCGATCAGCAAATGTTCCACTGATGATCATAAATAATAATCTAGGTATACTAGATGCAATATAAATTAGTCCCAATGATGCTTCCAGATTTAACACACTCACAACGTACCAGCTTTGTGAAAAAAGAAAAAAGGAAATTCCGAAACTTGATAATAACGCTGCAATCCACAATAAAAGGAAATTCCGGTTGCGAAAAACAGAGGATTTCACCTGCTCCTTCTCTACCAAAGCGCGTGCTTCACTCGACATATCGTCTTCACTCCTAATTATTAATTATTTATTAACTTAATTATAAATTTTGCTTATCACCTCTTCTAACCTCTTGCGATTGGTTTCACCTCCGCCTTAAGGCGGATATGTATTAATCTTTCTCTTCCACACCTCATGTTCGTATAAATGGTTGATTCGATACAGGTCGTGTGCCACATATCATTTTATAGCGAATAGAGCTATTCTCCATTCGATATCTTGGCTTTTGAGTTTAATGGAATAATTGGGTTCATTTATGTACCACTTGAATGGAAAATGGCGAAAACAACCTATTGAAGCCTTCACCAAATGCCTAACCATAACCAAGAACCACCGTATCCTTCGAACTTCCTATATGCACCTGTCTTTTTACTTTCTTCTTCCTATGTATACATTAGCACAATTTCAACAGAGTGCTACCTATTTTCAAAATATTGAATACAATATAGTATTGCCACTGAAGGGGGTGAGGAAATGGAACGTTACAGAAAAACTGAAGCAGAGGAGGTGTACGGAAATTTACTGTTAGTCATCGGGAACTGGCTGCAGGCACTTGGGACGGCAATCGCTGCAGTTGGCGAAACGCTCATTGCCCTTCCAGAAAACGATGAAAACGAAAAATCAGGAATTAAATTAGTAATCATAGGAAACGGATTAGAAGCAACAGGGAACTCTATCCAAGCAATTGGGCTTTCAAAAATGCCACCAGAAAGTGAAGCACACGGAATGGGTATTACCGGTGCATGGTTCCAGGCTGTTGGAAATACAACAAACTCTGTAGCAGGGGCAATCCAACTTCAAGGTGAAGGTGAAGAAGAATTAGAAGGGACAAAATTGGATGTAATCGGTGATTCACTTCAATCATTGGGAGCAGCCTTTGAAGCTGTTGCATATAGTCAAAGTAAAACAGATTACGCCGCTCTTGCAACATACGGTCTTACTCTACAGACTTTAGGTGCAGCTATTGAAGCCATTGCCGCAACATTAATTGTACGCGGTAAAGAAAAACTAGGTGAACAACTTCAAGCATTTGGAAGTTATGCACAAACCGCTGGTGCAACACTAGCAGCTATTGCTAACACAAAAGATTTTGAGATAAAAATGGGCAGAAGAGAACCAAAAAACACGTATGCACAGAGATCATTTTTTTCGATTATCTAGTTGAATCGATTATAATAAGGGAAACAAATGAAAAGAGGACCTATAAATGAACGGACAAGAGCGGAAATATATTTCCACAGGGCAAAAAGTATCAATCGTTTTGAAGAAAGACCAACGAAGTGGCACTCGTACTGAAGGTGTTGTAAAGGATATTCTGACAAATGCAAGTTTCCATCCGCACGGTATAAAAGTACGCCTTGAAAACGGACAAGTTGGCCGTGTAAAAGAAATTATCGTCTAATCGCTTAGACTTCCGTTTAAATTCAAGAGGAGGTTTCACCTGAAGTGTATGTACATTGCTACACTAAAAAAACGGAGCATAGGTCATAACATCTTCTTTCATTAAAAATATCCACATTAAATGGATATTTTTAATGAAAGAAAAATAGTATTTAGGGAAAGGAGGGATAACATGCTTGAACCATTTGTTGACCCACTCCCCTCAACAGAGCCTATTCATCCCATTTCAACCTATAACGGGATGCCTTTTTACCATGTCAGCATGCGACAGTGTAGACAAAAGCTTCATCGTGATTTACCTCCTACTACCATTTGGGGCTATAACGGACTATATCCTGGACCTACCTTTAGGGTCTCGCGATATGAGCCAATCATTGTTTTATGGACTAATGAATTACCATGTCAACATATCCTTCCGATTGACACGACGGTGCACGGAGCTGAAGAAGACAAACCAGAAGTCCGGACAGTCGTCCACCTTCATGGTGGAGTGACACCAGATTTGAGCGATGGCTATCCCGAGGCATGGTTTACTAATAATTTCGAGATTGTAGGCCCTTACTTTAGAACTAAGCTGTATGAATATCCGAATCAACAGCCTGCAACGACACTTTGGTATCATGACCATGCCATGGGAATTACAAGATTAAATATATATGCTGGGTTGGCAGGCTTTTATATTATCCATGATCAAGAAGAGCAATTACTCCCTCTTCCAAAGGGTTCTTATGATATTCCATTACTCATTCAAGATCGATCGTTTGACTCAAGTGGAGCTCTTTTTTATCCTTCTCAACCAGACCCCCCTATTCCAAGTATTAATCCTTCTGTTGTTCCTGATTTTTTTGGCAAAGTTAATCTAGTTAATGGAAAAATATGGCCGTATTTAAATGTAGAGCCTCGACGTTACCGATTTAGAATTTTAAATGGAGCAAATGCCCGTTTTTACCGTCTCTCCCTATCAAATGCGCAACCTTTCTATCAAGTTGGAACAGATCAAGGCCTCCTACCTTACACTGTTAAGGTTGATAAACTACTACTTGCTCCTGCTGAACGGGCAGATATTATCATAGATTTTTCTCATGAAGCGGGGAACGAAATTGTGATGAGAAACGATGCTATGTCACCTTTTCCACAAGGAGACCCTCCTGATCCTACCTCCGATGGTCTCGTGATGAAATTTCGTGTGAATAAACCATTATCCAACCTAGATGAAAGTCACATACCAAAAAAATTATCCTATGTACCTAAGCTTGTACCTAAGCCATTTTATACAGAAAGAAAACTCCTACTGAATACAAGACCCGATTCTGTGAAACGGAATATACACCTCCTAGATGATCGCTTTTGGTCTGAACCTATAACAGAAAACCCTTCATTATGGACGACAGAAATTTGGAGTTTCATAAACATGACTGGAGCAACACACCCCATTCACTTACACCTTGTTCGCTTCCAAATTCTTGATCGTCAATCATTTGATCAAGATGTTTACGAAAAAAATGGAAAAGTCGTAACAACTGGTCCGAAAATACGACCTGAAACGAATGAAGCAGGCTGGAAGGATACAGTTCGAGCAAACCCAGCAGAAATCACTCGAATTATAATGGTGTTTGGACCATATACAGGTCTATACGTATGGCATTGTCACATACTAGAACATGAGGACTACGAAATGATGAGGCCGTATATTGTCATTAGATAATTGTTTAACATGACTTATTTATTCTATTTTTCTGTTCTAAAATATCCTATAAAATTTAAAAATCCCTCTACTTTTTAGCTTCATCAAAACTTAATGATGAAGCATTTCTTCTTTAGACAACTTTTCATGTACAATAGAAGTATAGAAAGACGTGAATGTCGAAGGAGGATTCCATTGAAGAAGAAACTGACTAAAGAAGAAAATAGTTGGATTTTTTATGACTGGGCAAACTCTGCGTATTCCATTATTATTTCTACAGCCGTATTCCCACTGTTTTATAAAGAAGCAGCAACGAATGCTGGTATAAGTTCGGTTAATTCAACTGCTTATTTAGGCTACACGATTGCCATTTCTACGTTTATTTTGGCCATGCTTGGGCCTGTACTCGGAACGATAGCCGATTATGATGGATTAAAGAAGAAATTCTTTACATTTTTCTTCGCCTTAGGTGTAAGCTTCACCGCACTCCTCGCCTTTATTCCTACTACTCAGTGGTGGCTTCTATTAATGTGCTATACAGTTGCAGCAATCGGCTCCGCAGGGGCTAATATTTTTTATGACGCTTTTCTCGTCGATGTTACAACAGATGAACGTATGAATACAATCTCTGCTCGTGGCTTTGGATTTGGCTATATTGGAAGTACCATCCCGTTTATTATGAGTATTGCTATCATCCTGGCATCTCAAAATGACCTACTCCCCTTTTCTACAACAACAGCAAGTAAACTCTCATTCATCATAACAGCCCTTTGGTGGGGAATTTTCACCATTCCATTATTAAAAAACATTCGACAGCGTTATTATATTGAACGAGAACCAAGGCCGATTATGAATAGCTTTATACGCCTTAGTAAAACCTTCAAAGAAATACGAAACTATCGCCCATTATTTTTATTCTTATTAGCTTATTTCTTTTATATCGATGGGGTTGGAACAATCATTACCATGTCTACTGCTTATGGTACTGACCTTGGACTCAGTGCAACGAGCTTGTTAGTCATTCTATTTGTTACACAAGTTGTTGCAGCACCTTTTTCAATTCTATATGGTCGCCTTTCAGAAATTTTTACTGGAAAGAAGATGCTTTATGTCGGCATTACGGTATATATTTTTGTTTGTATTTACGCGTTTTTTATTGAATCTACAATTGATTTTTGGATTTTAGCCATGCTCGTCGCTTCTTCGCAAGGAGGAATTCAAGCGCTTAGCCGTTCCTATTTTGCCAAACTCGTTCCAAAAGAGAATTCAAATGAATTTTTCGGCTTTTATAATATTTTTGGAAAATTTGCTTCCATCATGGGGCCCCTACTCGTCGGTATTACCGCGCAAATGACAGGAAGTTCAAATTACGGTGTATTCAGCCTCGTCATTTTATTTATTATTGGCATGGTCATTCTTTCCTTTGTTCCTGAAAACGAATAATACAAATTACATACAACCATTAGTAGCCCCGCTCTTATTAAGACGGGGCTACTTAGCAGAGAAAATCCTCTGATATTCTGTTTACATACATCTCCGTTTAAGTAAATTTCTTATGGTCATTGCTTACTATTAAGGATCAACCATTCTTTTATTATTTTACTATTCTCTTGATAAATCTCTGGTGAAGTCCATTCATTATAAATAGTAGGCATTACAACCTCTTCTTTATTATTGTCTTTTCTTGTTTTGGAAATTAAATGACTGATGTAATTCATCAGCGTTAAAATATCCTTTTTCGTTCCGAGTGAACCATGCCCTGGAACTGCTACTTCAATATCCATTCTTTCAATCTTTTTTAATATCTCAATCCATTTCTCTGGATTCGATTCCTGAAAAAAAGTAGGGTGACAATTAACAAACAATAAATCTCCCATAAAAGCCACTTTATCACTTGGAAGATAGAGTACGCTATCACATTGCGAATGTCCTCCTCCGAAAGTAAATAATTTTGCACTCCGTTTTGGTCCGTAAAATGTTATTTCTTTATAATATAATTGGTTTGGTAATACTAATTCCAATGTCGGCAACGATTGTTCTAGTTCAATTAATGAATTGATTTGGTGCTTTAATTTATCTCCATCAGATTGATGAAGCTGATTTTCTAAAGATTGTCTATAAGCTGAGATTCCTCTTATATCTTTTTTCTGCTTATTTATTCTTTTAGGATGAATGTCTTTCATTTTGGAGAAGGTCATCTGACTTGATATAATCGCACAATCTTTAAACGTTTGGTTACCTCGAATATGATCGCCGTGCCAATGACTATTAACCACAAGTGTAACAGGTCGATTTATTATTTTTTCAGCACAATATCTTAAATCATCAGAAGCTTGTTGTGTATTGAATGTGTCAAAAATAATGACTTGGTCACCTAAATCCACAAACCCTGCATTTGCTACAGAGCCGCTCCCTTCTTTTGCTATTGTTGCATAGACACCATCTCTAACCTTTTTAAGCGTAAAGTGTTTACTGCTGAACTCTGGATTCACTTGCTTCACCTCATTTTAGTTGATGGACGTGTCTTTTTTATATTCGATATTCACATCATGATTCCTTTTAAAGTGAGTTCATCTTTCCCATTTTCCTTCGTTTTTTACATGCTTCATTATGTATCAGCCCTTTTTCCACATTCAGGTAATTCACTGATTCCGTACGTTTCTCTTTTTGATAGATGAGTCGGTATCCCCTATCCGTCTTGTGCTTTGCTTATAATGCGAGGGCATCTCCTCCAACCATCCTCAAACATATTTCTACAAGTAGAGTGAACAGTATAATGGACGCAAGCGTTCTCCCCCGACTATCTAAAAAGTAGTCTATAAAAATAAGGCCAGCCAGGTAAACTATAAATCTGGATGACCTTATAATACCGAAGGACGCATTTCTTAAAGGAAATTTCCCTTTAATTTTATTTATTTTGGAATTCATTCGTTCACATAGAACGAAAACTTAATTGAATATACGAGATTCCTAATTAAGTAGGTCTCTAATCTCTTTTCACTAAGCCATAAAAAAATTGATTAAATATAACCATGTTTCTTTTTTTAAAGTCAGGATACATTTTAATTACTCTGGGATCCGTACGAGTTTTATCGAGAATTTCTAATTGATAAAGAAAAAAATCTGACGTAACATGACTATTAATTTTCCCTTGTTTGATCCCTAATTCATACATCATAAGAGAGTTGTTTATTGAATCCTCATGCAACTTATTTAAAATTTCTTGAACTTCAAGGGTATCACTTTCATACAAGTCTGTAAGAAAGTGAATGGTGTATTTTCCCATTATATCTTGTTTTAAATACAAAACTTCTTTTACAAGCATTTCGAATCCAATTTCTTCTTTCATTAAATTTTTAAAGCGTTCATTTCCCTCATTTACGAAAGCAGAAACTATATGGATAATCAAATCAATTTTGTTTGAGAAGTGCTTATAGAAAGTCCCTTTGCTCGAATTAGATGTATCGCAAATCTCCTCTACAGTCACTTTTTTAAACCCATACTGATTAAATAGCTGAATGGAGCATTCAATTATGATTTCCTTTTTACTTATCTTCATATTTTCTAAAGTATGCAAAATAGCCTACTAATAATCCTACTCCTATAAAACTAATTGACATGATCCAAGGGGACTGCGCAGGATTGTTCCCTGTCTGTAAAGTCAATTCGGGTAACACAATTAGAAATACGCCTTTTAATAAGAAAAATACACCTGACAATGAAACTGCAATTTGAAGGGGTTTCTTCCACTTAAAATGGTGTACAAGAATGGTCATCCCAATAAAGAAATGGACCATACCTGATAGATTAATCAAAACGGGATCTGAGCTTGTATGGGCTACCATCGTTACATAATAGTCACTTGAAAGTGAAAATCCAAGACCTGTTATAAGGTAATAAATTGATACAATTCTGGAGATTCTTACTGTCGAATTCATTTTTTAATCCCCCTAAAATATATTTATGAAACGCTTCATTAAATACTATACGAATTTCGTTTATTTATGTGCATATCGTTTATTTTTGGAATCGATGACTTATTAACGTCGCTCATATATATGTTTCACTGTTTTGCCTCTTTGGTTGTGATAATTCAAAATGATGTAAAAACTTTCCTGTTATATATGCTAAAATGAGGGGTGGGATTGGTGGTTGTACTTTAATGAGTCGCATAGGCTCTATAATACGACCTGAATTACTATTTAAATTATTTAGTGAAGCACTTTGAAAAAATCACAATCTACAGCTTGGGATACAGTTTCTTATGTCGAGCTTAGATATTATAGCTTTAGCTAGTACATAGTAAGCAGTTGTGGAAATATGAACAAGTCTTATACAATTCAAGCATTGAGCAGGAATGTTATATATATGAGTTAAGGTTTTAGAGAGGAGAAGTTGGATGGAACTAGTATTTATTAGACACGGACAAGGTGAACATACCACCGATTTACCTAACAGCTTAAATACGAGGGACCCAGCATTAACTAATCAAGGAAAGAAACAAGCTGTATCACTTAGGTCACAGTTTCCTTTATCATCGACAGATTTAATTCTAATTAGTCCTATGAGAAGAACATTACAAACTGTAGAAATTTGGAGTGAAGGAATACACTGTAGAAAAATTGTTAGTCCATTTTTATCTCCAAGAATGTTTCCTCAAAAGCAGGAGTGGACTACTCTTCCTTGTGATGAACTTTTAGCTAAAGAAAAAATTAAAAATGAATTTAAGGATTTTGAAATTGATGTAGAAGAATTTTCAAAAGAGTGGTGGACAAAAGGAATAAATAAACTACCAGAGCAAGAGTTTGTCTTAATTGCAGACGTCTTTTTGAATTGGTGCAAGAGTACTGGTAAAAATAGAATCTATTTAGTTTCTCATGACGGAACAATAACTTCTTATCGACAATTTATTACTGAAAAAAAACTATCTCGAAATGATTTTCCTAAAGAGGTCGGTTGGTTGAAAGTTAATTGGTAATCTTTATCCGTATGTCTCAAAGACGAAAACTGCTTTGACTACTTGAGTGAATCTAATAAAACTCAAAGAATAACAAATACAAATAAACATCACGGGGAATGAATTTTAATAGTGTCGCGAATCCAAGTCTTCAGCTTTGGTATAAGAATTAACTATCAATGCCATGACTACTCTACTTTTATTCAAGGATTGGGGAGGGTAAAATTTTCACAAAACCAACATTTAGCCTTAAGCTATTTTGATTAACCATTTTCAAAATAGCTTTTTTTATGTTAGCAATAGTATTAAAGTGTGAGGTATTTATGGTTGAACTTTATTCCAAACCAACGCTCCATTCAAATTTTCACCATCTCATCTAGTATAATTTCCTTGCTTTTTTGGAAAATTAACCGCATCTATGAACCTTTAATTCACAAAGGAGTTTACTATGCTAGAAATACTAAAGGATTCACTACTCGTCATCGGAAGAATCTTCACGATTTTACCACTCTTATTAGCTGTGACTATTTTTATGGGGAAACGGTCTATTGGAGAATTGCCGATTTTTGATTTTTTAATTATTTTAACGCTGGGATCTGTCGTTGGGGCGGATATTGCAGATCCTAAAATTGAGCATATTCATACCCTTGTAGCAATTTTAGCTATCGGACTCCTACAGCGGCTAGCTGCGAACGTAAAAATATCAAAAAGGAAAATTGGCAGGCTCATGACTTTTGAACCAACGATAGTAATTCAAGATGGAAAGCTACTAAAAAAAAATTTAAAACGCATTCGATATTCTATTGATAACATTCTTCAGCTGCTAAGAGAAAAGGATATATTTGATGTGTCAGAAGTAGAAACGGCTATCATTGAATCGAGCGGAAATATTAGTGTCTTAAAAAAACCAGCAAAACGCTTTGCTACATTAGAAAGTATAGGGATGCTGCAAAGCACTTCACCGATTTCATTGCCTGTCATAATGGATGGAAAGTTATACCCAAAGGTATTAGAGGATGTTAATGTTTCAACGGCTTGGCTTTTTCAACAATTAACGAAGCAAGGGATTAGCCAGCTAGATGACGTATTTTTTGCTTCTATTAATAAAAACCACCAATTACAAATTTCTTTAAAGAAAGAACAAAATATTAAGGTTCCGAAACTATATCATTAAGAACACCCTTTTTATTATGAAAGGGTAGTGTCTTACTGAATGATTATAGACTGAATTCACCCGAAGTCTACTACCTTATATACCTTATAAACAAACTGTGATACGTGGCTTTCACTCCGTTCATATCACGAAAATGACCGTCATACTGCCTCATTAACTCTTTAAAAAATGATGGTCGCTGGCAGTAGCCTTCTACGTTACTATTATTTGCACCTACCTTTTTTACAGAAGAGAAAAACATACGTACTGTTTCAAAGTATTCTACATAGACCTTTTCAGAACTGAAAAATGGATTATCTCCTCCCCCTAAATATCCTAATTCTTGCTTACATAAATAGGATAGTTCCTGTAATGTATAAAAAGATTGACCTGGTGGATTTGCACGTTCATAAGCTAGTGACTTTTTTGCATTCTCAAAAGACGTATGTAATTCATGGAAGGTATGATTTCCAAAAGTAGAAAATGCAAGAACCCCTCCCATTGCTAGTTGGTTCCCTAGTTTTTTTAGCAATTTCGGTAGATCATTTATCCATTGTAAGGTAGCATTTGAAATGATAATATCGTAACTTTCATTAAGTACCATTTCTTCAATATCACCACATCTAAATGTCACTTGATTGTTCGTTATTCGTTGCTTTGCTTTTTCAATCATACCGGGAGCTAAATCTACTGCCATAATAGATGCCAGAGGAAATGTCTCGCACAACAAATTAGTTAAATATCCTGTGCCACAACCTATTTCTAATATTCGAATCTTCCTATTTTCATCGAATGGTGGAATCGTATGAATTAATTCAATGGCCATTTTCTTTTGAACTATTGCAAAATCATCATAAGATTCAGCTCGTTGGCTAAAACGCTTTTGTAATAATTGTTTATCGATCATGTTTTCCCTCCTACTCCATAAACTCCCTCATAAGCTGCGCACATTTATCTGCCTTTGTGAAAAACGGCATATGTCCAGTATCTTGTAAGACATATATACTCGATTCACTTCCAACTTGCTCATTGATAAATTTTCCTGCTTCAACAGGGGTAATTCCATCTTCTTCTCCATGAATAATCAGGCATGGCACTTTAATAATGGGCAAAATGTTGCGGACATCTGTTTCAATCAAGTATTGTAATCCGACTTCAAGCGAATCTGTACTATCCCCTTGAAATTGCTCGTTGCGTATTTGGACAAACTGATCATAATAGCCTTGCTTATGTTCTGTTTCAGAAAACATTGCGAGATCAAAAGAGCGTAATGTTTGATCCTTATCTCGTTTTACATTTGTTTTCATTCGATTTACGATTCTCTTATGCCAACCATAAGCATAATCATCACCAATCGTAAAGCGACTTGTTCCACCAATAATGATGATGCCTGCTACTTTTTCAGGCACTTGATTGACAACATTTAAGGCGACAATAGACCCTAATGACCAACCAACAAGGTGAACTTTATCCTTCATATCTCTCAAGGTCGAGATAACTCTAGCTTCATATTCAGCCTTCGTCTTGATTCCACGCCAATCGATAAAAGTGAACTCAACTCTCTCTTCAAATGCCTCTATTAACGAACAAAACACATCTTTTTCCATTCCCCAACCTGGCAGTAATAAAGCTTGTTTCATCACAAGATCACTCCTAACTCCTTGCCAACATGGGCAATCTTTTCCACTGCCCAATCAACATCTTGATGCGTATGGGCTGCAGTAATCGTAAAGCGAATTCTTGCTTCTCCTTCTGGGACAGTAGGTGGCCTAATCGGAATAGCAGCAACTCCATTAGTTTGCAACCTACGAGCAAATTGGATTGTTCTTTCATTTTCCCCGACTAGAATAGGTACAATTTGTGATTGACTTCCACAAAGATTAAACCCTAACGCCTCTAATTTCACACGAAATCTATTCGTTAGTTCCTGCAATAAACAGCGTTTCTCCTTATCTGTTTGAACAATTTCAATTGCTCTTACAATCGACCCAACTACGGCTGGTGGTAAGGCAGTAGTATAGATTAATCCACGCATTCGATTCGTTAAATAATCAATCAACCATTTATCTCCGATAACATATGCACCAAAAGAACCCAATGCTTTACTAAACGTTCCCACTTGGATATCTACTTTATTTTGAAGTCCTTCCTGTTCAGCACATCCACATCCGTTTTCGCCCATAACACCACTTGCATGAGCTTCATCAACCATTAATAATGCATTGTATTTCTCCTTTAGTTCCACAAGCCCGGCAAGATTTGCCATATCTCCATCCATACTAAAAACAGTGTCTGTAACAATTAACTTTCGTTTATTTCTCTCTTCCTTTTTTAATAGAGCTTCTAAATGATTTAAGTCATTATGCCGATAGCGCCTATTATGTGCACGGCTTAATATAACCCCATCTACTATACTTGCATGGTTTAATTTATCACTATAAATGACACTATCTCGACCCATTAAAGCAGATATGATCCCTGCATTTGCAGAATAGCCACTGTTTATAATGAGACCTGCCTCCGCTTTCTTCCAATGAATAAGCTTCTTTTCAGCTTCTTCATAAAGGGGATGGTTTCCTACAACTAACCGGGATGCTGTCGCTCCAACACCATAATGATGAATCGCTTCTATCATCGCTTGCTTCAAACGTTGATCTCCAGCTAACCCTATATAATTGTTAGAGGCAAGATTCAACATTTTACGTCCATCCATTTTAAGCCACGCTTGATCTGCATTTTCTGTCGTAATGAGCGAACGTTTTGCAGAGCGGGAACCTAAATCCTCTAGCTCAGCTTTCATTTCCTCTACCCATCTGCCTTGATGATCGATGACAATACCCTCCCTACTATGAAAGAGCATATGTCATGCAACATACGCTCTCCTTTTTCATTATCGCCTAACGATTTGAATAAAAACTCGATTCATTTCTAGCCAATCTAATTTTAATCAATGTGTATTGTCTTTTATACATAAAATAAACCTTATTTATTCGCTTGTTCTAATAGATAGGTCAAATTAACTCTATCCATCATCATGTTAACAATGTCCTCTCGGTTGAAGTGCTCCATCCATGGGACCACTCCAAGGACTGGAACACCGGAGAATTGTTCAATTAGACTCGGATTGGTCGCTTCCGCAATTCCACTTTCTTTTTTCAATCCATTTATAATAACACCGAGTACGTTTAGTCCAGCTTGTTTTGCATATTCGATTGTCAGCAATGTATGATTTACAGTTCCTAAGCTCGGACGAGCGACAATCAAAATGGGAAGGCCGATTTCTTTTGCCAGATCTGAAACAAGATAGTTTTCCCCTAATGGAACGGCCAATCCACCAGCCCCTTCAATAAAATAAAACTCGTGTTGATTTTTTATTTGTTCCCAAGCACGAACGAGTTCTTCTTTCGTTACGTGTTCTCCCTGTCTTTTGGCTGCAACGTAAGGAGCTAGCGGTTCAGGAAAACAATAGGGGTTAATTTTCTCTAATGGCGTATTATCTTGTGACATCCTTTTTAAATAAAAGGCATCACTTTCAGGGTTTTCCCTATTTACTCCGCTGAGCATTGGCTTGAACACGCCAACATCATGCCCCGCTTCCTTTAAAGCTGCTGCAATTCCTCCAGTAATAAAGGTTTTCCCTATTTCTGTATCTGTTCCTGTTACAAATATGCCTTTACTCATTTAGGAACGGTCTCTTTCTGTTGTCGTATAAATCGCTTCATACATAATAGACATCATCTCCTGGAGTTCTTCTGTCGTACTTGCCAATGGTGGCATAAATACGATGACGTCTCCAAGCGGCCTTGTCAGCATGCCTAGTTCTCGCATTTTCAACGATACTTGATATCCCATGCGTTCTTCCCACTGAAAAGGCTCTTTCGTCTGCTTATTTTTCACTAATTCGATTCCAGTCATAAAACCGATTTGCCTAATATCACCTACATGGTTTAGTTCATGAAATTTAGTTAATGTTTCTTGAATGACTTTCGATTTCTGCTGCACGTTTTCGACTATTTTTTCGCTTTCAAATAAATCGAGGTTGGCAAGAGCAACCGCGCACCCTAGCTGATTTCCCGTATAAGAGTGGCCATGGAAAAACGCTTTTAACTTCGTATAATCATCATAAAAGGCTTCATAAATACGTTCACTTGTCATCGTAATCGCAATCGGTAAATAACCGCCGGTAAGCCCTTTTCCAGCAGTCATAATATCAGGTACTACTCCTTCATGATTGCACGCGAACAGTTCTCCCGTTCGACCAAACCCTGTTGCGACTTCATCTGTAATGAGAAGAACATCATAGGCTTTGCATAACTTTGAAACTCCAGATAAAAAGCCTTTTGGCATTTTAATCATCCCACCAGCACCTTGCATCATAGGCTCGACTATGAGTGCTGCAATTTCCTCATGGCGTTCCTTTAGTAGTGTTTCTAATTCATTTAAACACTCATCACGACACACTTCAGCCTGATTCGAAGGATGACGGTATGTATATGGGTAAGGCGTTTTATAACTATTAAACATTAACGGCTTATACACTTTATGGAACACATCGATATCCCCAACACTAACGGCACCAACTGTATCGCCATGATAGCCATTATTCATTGTGACAAATTTCTGTTTTTTCGTCTCTCCAATATTTCTCCAATATTGGAAAGCCATCTTCAAGGCAATTTCAACTGAAGTGGCTCCACTATCCGAATAAAAAACACGATCAAGCCCTGGAGGTGTTAGGTTTACTAAACGTTCAGCAAGCTCTGTCGCTGGCACATTCGTCATACCTAAAAGGGTGGAGTGGGCAATTTTTTCAAGCTGTACACGAATGGCTTCATCTAGCTCTTTTTTTCTATGCCCATGTACGTTCAACCAAACGGAAGAAAAACCATCATAATACAACTTCCCTTCCGTATCCTTTAGCTTCACACCTTCTCCACTTTCAATAATAAGAGGATCCTTCTCGTAATCTTTCATTTGTGTAAACGGCAACCACAAGTATTTCTTACTCTTTTCTATCAACTGTTCGTGATGAGACAACATTCTCCACTCCTTTTTGTTAACCTTGTTAATAATATTAGTTAACATATAGTTATTCTCATCTAACCATGATGCTATTCATCTGTCAAGAACACGCTTACGAAACTCTCTACCTTTCATTCCTATACCTACTCCCTCCATGTTTGTGTCATAATAAAGAACCCCCTCCATACAATAGAGGGGGTTCATCATGACAAATCCTAATTTAGATAGTCATATAGATTTTATCTAATTAAAAGACACCAACACTATCCCAAGCTGAAGCAACAGAATTCGCTTCACTTGAACCATATAAATCTTGAGCAGATTGAATAAGTGCTTGACGTGCATCGGTAAACTGACTGTTAGGTGTTAAGTAAACCGTTAATGCGCGATAGTAAATATTCTCTGCTTTTGATTTACCAATTGCATTAATCGTATGGTAAGCAGCTTTATTTGGAATTCCACTATTGATATGAACTCCACCCCAATCTCCTGCTCTCGTATTTGGTAACACTTCAAAGTCATTCATATGATCAGGTTGATCGTATAAAGTTGGATTCGATAGACTTCTTAATGCATCCCCAGGAATCGTTGGTGTATATACATCTTCTCCCAATAACCAATTCTCTGAATCTACGAAATAACCGAATACGTCAGAGAAAGACTCATTTAAAGCTCCTGGCTGAAATTCATAAACTAAATCTGCTTCATAATCTGTTACAGCATGTGTCAGCTCATGTGCAACGACATCCTTTGAACCAGAAAGAGCTGTAAAGGTAAATCCATCTCCGTCACCATAAATCATTTGATTTCCATTCCAACCTGCATTGTTATAGTTACTTCCGTAGTGGACAGTTGATGTTATATCTGCTCCCCTATCATCATAGCTTTCACGTCCAAATGTTTCATAGAAATAATCAAAGACTTCACCAGCATAATAATGAGCATCCACACCAGCCTTTTGTCTGTCACTAAAGAACGTGTTTCCTGAATCCGTCATATAACTTCCTGGTAATCCAAAAGTTCTATAGTTATTATCAAACGTTTGAATAACTCCAGCCATTGGTTTCGTCACATCAAACAGATAATACGTATTATTGTAAAAATACGTATTTAAGGATTTTGTGTCACCTAATACACCTGTTCCTGTTCCTGTAGAAGCTACATCATGCACTTCGTTAACCGCCTTGAGGACTTCCCCATTTTCTGCATTTACCCATACATTCCAGTTTGCGATATAAGGTTCAGAAAACTGCATCGTTACATGATAAGCTAATGAATATTCTCCGTTTTCCTCTAGTACAACTAATTGTTGATCCTCAGAAAGAAAGCTTGTCTCACCCTTTGGTGTTGCAATCTTTCTATCTGCTTGCTTTCGGTCTACATCAATATGCTTCCAAGCCTTATTCAATGCTTGTGATTTAGTCAGTTTTTTACTTTGTTTTACTTTCGACGGTGAGTTTGCATGGAATTCTCCGTTTATTGATACTAAATTATCGTTTTCATCAACATGTAGAATAATCTGGGATTGATCAATTGGGATATTTTGAATAGCTGGTTGGAAAGTATAATGAGTCATACCAAGCTCGTCAGTCTCTTTTTCTATAAAGATAAGCTCTTTTTTAGGATTAATTCCAAACGTACCTTTATTTGCTTGGAAAAATTTCTCCACATCCTTTTCAGATTTGATTTTTTCTGAAGAGAAATTCCCTTTGACAAAGGCTGGCGTATTGGATGCAGAAATTGAAGATTTCAATTCTGCTCCCATCTCAGGACTTAGACTCCAATTTCCAGATTCATTCGCTGATGCCATCCCTCCAGCTGCAAATAAAGTCGTACTTAATGTTAATGCTGTTGCTACCTTTTTCATTTTTCTTTTTTTCATTTTATCTCCTCCTTAAGACAAGACTATCATCAATAAATAAAGTCGTTAATTCTCATTTTCCGTAATAAATAGCGAAATTTTAGTGCTTCTTATCTTATTTTTCTTATTATTCTAACTATTTTATATAAAACTATTCTTATAGGAATATTGACTATTAAATTATTATTTCTATGATAGATTTTAAATTACAATTAAATTAGTAAGCGGTCCCTTAAATAAAAAAAGCGAATATCCTTTCAGTAGGAAGATTCGCTTGCAATCATCTCAATAGACTAACTATTATCCTATTTCTATTAATGGACTGGTGGTAGTTCGGTACTGTGAACTGGCGGTAGCTCACCAGCGTGAACTGGTGGTAACTCACCAGCATGAACCGGTGGTAGCTCACCAGCATGAACCGGTGGTAACTCTTCAGCCCCTATGTAGTTGGAAGCTCCAAAACTAACACTAATCATAACAATTGAAAAGATTATTGCTTTACTTACTTTTTTCATTATATCTCCTCCTTCAAAAATCTTAGAATATGTTTTATTATATACTAACAGTATATTATCTTTTTTCTGAAAATTCTTAATTAAATTACATTATTCATAGCTTTTCGTCTATATTCTCTCAAAAACAACAAAAATATAATTATAGGAATATTTTATACCCTATTGAAAGGAGAATCTGCCTTGGACTTTTCTAAAATAGGTGAGGAAATCTTTATGTTAAGAAAGTCAATTGGAATGTCTCAAACTGAACTGAGTAAAGGCATTTGTACGCAAGCTCAAATCAGTAAAATTGAAAAAGGGCTAGTTTACCCGTATGCTACTACCCTTTATCAAATTGCAAAAAAATTAGGTGTCGACCTTAACTACTTTTTTGACATTGCTTCCTCGCCAAACATTAGTTATATAAAGGAACTTGAAAGTCTTTTGAAACAGTATCGGCGGAAAATGGAGTACAAAAAAATTCAAGACATTATTCATGATGAACGAAAGAATCCTTTAGTAATCAATAATAAATACAATTTCCAGTTACTATTGTGGCACCAAGGAATTTGTCTCTATCACCTCGATAACCAACCAAAAGAAGCCATTTCTATACTCAATCAAGCAATTGAACTGACAAATCAACATCTTAAAGTTTATAGCGAAAGAGAGATTGAAATCATTAATAGTAAAAGTGTCATCTACTTTGAACAACATGAGTATGACCTCATGTTACTCGAGTATAAAGGAATTATGGGTCAACTAGACTCATTGCATACTCAAATTGATCCTACAATTAAAACCCGTATTTTATATAACACAGCAAAAGGATTAACGAGAAAGGAAGAGTACGAGCAATCGATACATTACTGCATGGAAGGAATAGAATGGTGTCAAGAAACCGATAATATGTACTTGTTTGCCGAACTACACTACCATATTGGCTATAATTATGAAGCCCTGAATGATTGGCAGAGTGCTTACGAGTTTATGAGTAAAGCACTATTTATGTTCGATATTCAAAATAATCATCAGTATACTCCTTTAATTCATAGGAAACTAGATGACATTCATCATCTTTTATTACAATGAAAGGGGTTGTTTTTTAAAATAAAGCACCTCTTAACGAAGATGATGAATTTTTTCACTCCTAACTTTCCCACTTTAAAGCATAACAATATACTTTGAATCTTCTGAAAAACAACTAGAAGCACCTGATGAAATCAGGTGCTTCTAGTTGTTCCTATTCTTCTTCAGCCACAAATGTTCTTTGTCCAAGTTCATTTTCTAGCATAAAGAATGCATTGCTATCTTGGTCAATTCGTCTTAATTTTTGAATTAATCCATCAAATAACGCTTCCTCTTCTACTTGCTCTTCAATGAACCATTTTAAAAACGTCATTGTTGCATGCTCTCTCTCATCAAGTGCCATATCTGCTAGCTGATAAATTCGACGTGTGACTTCTTTTTCATGCTTTAAGCCATTTTCGAATGCATCTAAAACAGAAGTAAATTCGTTATTTGGGTCCGTGAATCCATCAACTTCCACACGTTCACCTAAATCATTAATAAAGTTATAAAATTTCATTGCATGAAAGCGCTCTTCTTCTGCTTGAATTAAAAAGAAGTTGGCAAAACCATCTAAATTTTCTGCTGAGCAATAAGCGGCCATAGCCATATACGCATGCGCAGAATAGAACTCATAATTCATTTGATCATTTAAACCTTTGGCTAATTTCTCACTAATCATCTTTTATCCCTCCTACACTCCGTAGTATAGCACACATAATAAAATCAACGTTCATGGTTTGCTTTTTAATGTGGATTTCTTAAATTAGCCACATTTTATCAATGTCATACAAAGGTTAACTTGTGCGTAATTTTTCCTAATAATCCCCTACTGAAGATCTCCCTATAAAAAATTCCTACTTGAGGTGCACCTTCTTCTCATCCTCCAGTTGTAATTTTTATGAATAATGAAAATACTTTGAATTTATCCCGGAATATTCAGTTATACTGTTCACGTAACAAGTGCTTTTCATTACTGAATTCGAAAAGGAGAAAAAGAATGAAATTATTAAAGTTTATTTTGAACAGAAAGATACTTGTAGGTTTACTTGTCCTATTCATTTTGGCGATTGGTAGTTACTCCGTTTTCCAACTAGATAGAGAATTATTCCCTGAAATGGACTTTGATAGTGCTTTCGTTGAAATTGATGCAGGAGATATGGCAGCGATTGAAGTAGAACGTACGATTACGACTCCTATCGAAAAGCAACTCCTCTCAATAAATGGAGTAACAGATGTCCACTCCACAACTATTATCGGCAAGAGCAATATGACAATCATGTTTGAGAGAGGAAGGGGGAATGAACTTTCAGCAGAAGTAGAAAGTGTGGTAAATTCTGCAGCAGCAAACAACCCAGGAATAAAGAACGTGATTGCTGGACAAATCAGTATAAACCAAGGTTACGAATTTTTCATGGATATCTCAGGTGGAGACATGAAAGAAATGACTACTTTTGCAAAAGAAGTACTCGAACCAAGATTAGAAGCTTTACCAGAAGTTCGTGATGTGATGCTTTCTGGTAGTTTCGAGCAAGAACTGACCATTGATTTTAATCGAAGCAAAATTACTGAACTCGGTATTGATTTTCAGCAAGCTATCAATACGATATCGAATACTAATACTACCACTACTCTCGGAACATTTAGCGGTGAAGCAAACAATCCCTCTCTTCGTTGGAATACTTCCTTAAACAGTATAGATGATGTAAAAAACATTAGTATCCCTTCTCCATCTGGCTCTATACCCCTTAGTGACATTGCAAACATATCACTTCAACCTTTGGAATCATCTTCATTTGTTTGGAAAGATGGGACGAAAGATCTAATCTTTATTCAAGTTGGACGCGTGACTGATGTAACACAAATTGAAATGGCCGAAGCAGTCCGAAATGAAATTCAAGCGATCCGTGATGAGAATTTAGTCAATGGCTTCGACATCATGGAAATCGTGGCACAAGCTGACTATATTAAAGATTCCCTCGATGGAGTAACCAACAATATTATTATTGGTGGACTCATTGCAATCGTCATTTTATTTTTGTTTTTACGTAATTTGCGAGCAACTTTTATTATTGGGCTTTCGATCCCTACCTCCATTCTACTTACCTTCTTGACAATGTGGCTGTTTGACTACAGTTTTAATATATTAACTTTAATTGCACTTGGTTTAGGGATTGGAATGATGGTCGATTCTTCCATTGTCATACTTGAATCCATTTACAGGAAAAAGGAACAAGGACTTTCTAATTTTGTTGCGGTTTTGGATGGAACGAAAGAAGTCGCGACAGCTGTATTTGCCTCAATGCTTACCACCATCGTTGTCTTTCTTCCAATCGGATTGCTCGGCGGTGAAATAGGGCAATTTATGATAATATTATCAGCTGTCGTAGCCATTACCCTTATTAGTTCTGTAGTCGTTTCTTTTACCTTAATCCCTACGTTATCAGAAAAATTCTTAAAGCTACGAAAACATGCTGAAAAGCGGACGAATGGTCCTATCATTAAAGCCTATCGTAAATTAATCCAATGGATAGTGAGTAAAAAGCGCTATAGTGTAGCAGTTATCGGTTTATTCCTCATCCTATTTATAGGATCGTTCCTACTTATATCGAAAATTCCCATGACCATTATGCCAGATATGTTTAATCGTTATACTGAATTAGCGGTTGATGTTGAGTCAGGCTTGTCCCTAGAGGATAAAGAGGAAGTAATAACAGAAATAACGAATACATTAGTTGGTATTCAAGATGTAGAAACGACTTACATCATGGACAATGGAACTATGTTTTATTTAATTATTAATATGACAAAAGGGGACGAAATAACCCGCGAGCAAAAAGAAGTCAATGAAGAAATACTCAGTTCTTTACGTACATTGGAGGAAAATGGACCAATCGAAAGTGTGGCTAGTTCATTGACTGGTAGTAGTAGTTCTCCTATTCAAGTGACCATCTCAGGCGAAGATTTTGAGGACTTGCAAACCATTGCAGCAACCTTTCAAAATGAACTGGAAAGTATAAAAGGAGTCGTTGGAGTAAAGACTTCAGTTGATCGAACGACGATTGAAGAAGAAATTAAATTAAAGGAAAAAGAAATGGAAGAAGCAAGGGTAACACCATCACAAATTTCACAATATATTGAGCAAGCCTTTCTTCAAATGGAGGTGGGAGCTCTTTCTTTAGATAATGAAACCATTCCATTGAAGGTACGGTGGGAAGAGACGACCGCTCAACGCTCAGATTTATTAAATTTAACCATACCAACTGAAATTGGAGAAAGAAAACTTTCTCACTTTATTGAATTAGAAAGTATGAATACACCAAATGAAATTTCACATACAGATGGAGAACGCTTTGTTTCTATCTCTGCGGACATTGAAGGAACAGACTTAGGGACAGTTAACCTAGACGTTCAACGATTAATCAATAATTTTGAAACACCGTTAGGATATGACATTTCCGTTGCTGGTGATCTCGAACAGCAACAGCAAGTCATGATAGAAATGCTGCTCATTTTGATTATTTCCATCTTCTTAGTTTATCTCGTCATGGCGGTTCAATTCAATCATCTCATTCATCCACTCGTTGTCATGGCCGTTATTCCAATGACGATTGTCGGCGTAATCCTTGGCTTATTCATTACAAAGCATGAGCTTAGCGTGATGTCAGGAATGGGAGTAATTATGCTCATCGGCATTGTTCTCAATAATGCTATATTATTAATTGACCGTACGAATCAATTACGGAAACAAGATTACTCGATCCAAGAGGCTCTTATGCAGGCTGGAACAGATCGGATTCGTCCAATTTTCATGACCACATTAACAACAGCTGGCGGGATGCTTCCATTGGCTTTAGCGTCTGGAACAGCAGGAAACTACCAAGCACCGATGGCCACTGTTATTATTTCAGGGTTATTGTTTGCCACATTCATTACATTGTTATTGATTCCGGCGGTATACCGACTATTTGCTAATATTAGCTTTTCGTTTAGTATTAACAGAAAGCTAAAAAAGAAGAAGAAAACAACCGCTCATTCAGCTACATCTGCCGTCCGTTAAATCATTTAAACCTAATAGATTACAATGAAAAAAGGACTGCTATTGCAGTCCTTTTTTCGGATTAACGATCAAATTAAAAAGTATAATTATACTTCGGCGTATCGTATGCTAATGACCCTTTCTCATATGTGAAGAAGAAATTAATGTCATCTCCTACACTTACTCCCTGAACCGTATATTCCCAAGCATCTCCTACCTTAACAGCTCTTACATTTTGTTGTACATCATTATTTTTCACATAATGAAAGTCAACAAAAGCAGCAGGTTCCTGAGTAGGATTAAACGTAAATTTAAGGCTATCCGTCCCTACCTTTTCAATTTCAATTCGATAATCTCCTTCTTCAATGACATCACCATTACCTGGATTAACACTGTCATTTGTAAAGGTGATCCAATTCAAGTTACCAATATCCGTTGAAGGGGCTCCTTTGAATACTACGTATAAATCATGAACACCTGAAGTCGAGCTAATTGTGGCAGAACTAGTCTCCCATTGTTGCCATCCCCCAGTGTTTATTAAGTCAATCTCACCTATTAAAGTACCTTCAGGAGAATCTAGTCGCAATTCAATAGTCCCAGAAGTTTCAGAAGCTACTCTTCCTTCAACACCTGTCGCACCTTCTCCAAAATCTACATTTTCAAAGGCAATATAATCTCCATTACTTGCCCAGCCTACATTTGAACCGCCACCAGTGTCAGTGGTCGCTTCCGTTTGAATACCACTCATCAAATCAAAATCTTCTGCTTCCAATTTTCCAAACGCATCTTTCGTATCGACTGGGTCAGTTCCTGGGTCAGTCCCCGGATCTGTTCCTGGGTCAGTTCCTGGATCTGTTCCTGGATCTGTTCCTGGATCCACTTCACCATTCCCAATATTAAATTCGTGTGGTTCAACCGTTACAACTTTTCCATCTGAGAATGTAACCGTTTTCACTTCATCCGTCATATTATACACAACATATGTTTTCACATTACCCTTTTTAAAGACAGCATAGACTGGATAATCGGCTGTTACAGATAAATCTGTTGTTCCAACAGCATTTAAATTATGGATCCAATGATACGTATTCGCTTTTGAATTTCCAGCTTCTGGTGAAAACACATCTGCACGGGCATTAAATTGTTGAATAGCGTCTTCAGGATTTTCAATCGCTCGATACATCCAGATGAGATCTTCCCAAACATCCCAATTTGTACCGTTATTTTCTGACACTAATGCATCATAGTTGCGCTTCGTATACTCTGGATATTGTGTTAAATATAGAGACGCTCCTGTAATTGGTAACCAGTTAATTCCATGAACTTCCTCTGGGTTAGCCGTCCACCATACTGCATCTCCAACTGTTTTTCCACCCCATACCATACTAGCCGTTTCTTTCGTAAATCCAGGAGCATGGTTTTCATCATGTACATCAAACCAGTATTCATTAATCGCATTCATTTCAGTTGTATATAAGTAAATACCTAGATCTCTTAACTCTTTATTCCCAGTTGCTTCTCCCCATAAAATAATTCCTGCCCAAGCATTCATCGCTTCAGAAGAAGATTCGTTGTTATTGCCATCAAAGAATTTTGCATGTCCAGAAGCCCAAGAATGACCAGCATACATGTCAAAGTTTCTCATGAAAGGAAAACTTTCATCGTTTCGATCCCAGTTTGCAATATCTTTAATTAATAATTCTACCATTTGACCCCATTGATTTTGGCTTGCCCAATCCTTATCTACACGAGCAAGCTCCGCAGCCGCTTTAATAAAATAGCCATAATGGAAGTGGTGGTCATTCATTTCCTCTACAGAGCCAAAGCTATCAGGGTATCCTAATAAAGTTCCCCAGTTTTGATTGTAGTAAAATAATCTCTCACCTTCTAAATTGCCGTTTGCATCACTAGCAGTAAACCAATCTTCTAACCCAGATGCCATTTCTTGTCTAAATTCATTTGCCGCTTGCATATCCCCAACTTGTTCGGCAATTGGAGCTAATGTAGCAAGCTTTCCTAAATGTTTTCCGTACCAATACGTATCTGGATCTGGTTGTCCACCTTCATTTTGTGCTTCGTCTATATAACTTGCAAGTGTCGCTTTATCATATGATCCAAGATCAGGTAATGAAGGTAAAACTCCGTTAAAGTCCATATTGGTTGTGAAAGAGACACCTTCTGCTACTTTCATTTCACCACGGACAGAAGGATACGTATATGTTAGTAATTCTTTGTTCGTATGTTTCCATTGGTGCGGATAAAGGGCAAACAGTGTTCCTTCCGTAGACCCCTCTTTGGAAACGGTTTCAAAATTGTACGTAGTTTTAACTTGACTTGTCGCTTCATCAAAAGCCCAATCCACTTTTGTATCAACAATATGTGAATAAGCGTATTGCTTAAATTTTTCTAGCGTCTCAACCGAATTATCTGGTAAAACCGCTACGGAGAAATAATCTTTACCATTTAAATTGTTCGTTAATTCTTTTGTACCAATTCCTGTCCACGTTGAACCTTCTGGACCAAATAGCGCATAATGACTGCCCTTCTCTGTTGTGATTCCTAGTACATTACTATTTGCATCACCATACCAAATGGTCGGTGGGATGGATGGAAGTGTGATAGTTGGATTACCACCCTCATAAGTTGCATAAACATACGGAGATCCATGACCATAAGTAACATGTAAAGAATTGGACCCGTTTTTATATTCGTTTGTCACGAACCAATCGCTAAATTGATCGACTTTCGTATCTTCAAAAGCACTTGTTCCAGAGTGACCAAGGACAAAATCATCAATGTCATTCATCCAGCCCTTAGTAAATCCACCTAATCCTTCAATACTATTACTAGGATTATAGATTCGTAGACCATCCGCTTGATTAATCATTGCTAACGGATGAGGATACTGAGCATCTGAATATTGTACCCAAGCCGTTGAACTCCACCAATCATTCGTCGGAGTTGCTCCTGTAACATTATCTGTTTTATAAATATCAGGTTGAACATCGTTAACACCAGCAGGCTTAACAGTTGAGTAACTGCCAGCTCCTAATGCTACTTCTCCCGGAAATGCTGATGCAGTAGACGGGAGCATGACTGAGGCAGTAAGACAGATTGCAAGAATAATTGCTGCAATTTTTTTCATTTTAACTCTCCTCTTCAATTTTTTTGTTTTCCCCAAATACTATTGAAACAATAAATTTATTATTCAAACCAATACTCTAATAGAGTGAACTTCTATTAGAGCATTAGTTGAATGACTTTTTCAGACGACTTTTAAATGAAATAATTAGTAAGTATAATCATACTTTGGCGTATCATACGCTAGAGGGTCTTTTTTATATGTGAAATAGTAGTTAAGAGAATCCCCTTTATTTACGCCTTGAATTGTATACTCCCATGCATCACCGACTTTTGTAGCAATGACATTTTGTTGATTGCCGCCATTTTTCACATAGTGAAAATGAACAAATTCAGAAGTTCCATATTTCGGAATGAACGTAAAGGTCAATTGATCTGCTCCTGCATTAGCGACCTCAATTCGGTAATCCGCTTCCTCGATTACATCGTTATTCGCACCACTGTTCTCTTTGGTGAAGGTAATCCAATTTAGATTTCCGATGTCTGCTGAAGGGTCTCCTTTAAACACCAAATATAAATCATGAATACCTGATGTTGGAAGAATAGTAGAAGAGCTTGTCTCCCATTGTTGCCATCCTCCCGTATAGTTAAGGTCAATCTCACCGATTAAGGAGCCATTCACGGAGCCTAGACGCAATTCAATGGTTCCAGATGATTCAGAAGCAATTCTTCCTTGAACACCTGTTGCACCATCTCCAAAATCTACATTATTAAATGCAATATAATCTCCATTACTTGTCCAGCCAATATTCTCGCCACCACCAACATCTGTGGTACCTTCTGTTTCAACGCCACTATTCAAATCAAAATCTTCTGCTTCTATTTTTTCAAAAGCATTTCTGTTAGTGACTGGATCTATTGTATCTCCATTCCCTGTGTTAAATTGATTTGGTTCAGCCGTCACAACTTTTCCATCCGAAAATGTAACCGTTTTCTTTTCGTTCGACATATTGTATACAACATAGGTCTTCACATTATTCTTTTTAAAGACTGCATAAAATGGATAATCTGCTGTAACAGAACGATCGACAGAGCCAAGAGCATTTAAATTATGGATCCAGTGGTACGCATTTGCTTTTGTGTTTCCTGCTTCTGGAACAAACACATCTTTCCGTTCATTAAATTGTCTTATTGCGTCTCCTGGGTTTTCGATAGCACGATACATCCAAATTAAATCTTCCCAATTATCCCAATTGTCTCCGTTATTTTTAGCAAATAAAGCATCATAATTTCGTTTCGTATATTCTGGGTATTGAGCTAAATAAAGAGAGGCTGCCGTAAATGGTAACCAGTTAATTCCGTGAATTTCCTCTTCACCTTCTGTCCACCATACTCTATTTCCAATGGTTGCTCCACCCCATACCATACTTGCTGTTTCCCCTACATATTCCTCAGGGAAGTTCTCGTTATTCACATCAAACCAGTACTCATTAATGGCGTTCATTTCCGTCGTATATAAATAGATTCCTAAATCGCGAAGCTCTTTATTCCCTGTCGCTTCACCCCATAAAATAATACCAGCCCAAGCATTCATTCCTTCTGAAGAGGATTCATTGTTATTCCCATCAATGTATTCTCCATTAAAAACAGCATCTCCAGAAGCCCATGAATGACCTGCATACATATCAAAGTTTCGTAGGAATGGGAAACGATCATCATTTCGGTCCCAGTTCGCAATATCTTTAATCAACATTTCAACCATTTGACCCCATTGACCTTGACTTGCCCACTCTTTATCAACACGTGCTAGTTCTGCAGCCGCCTTAATATAATAGCCATAATGGAAGTGATGGTCGTTCATATGCAGAACGGAGCCAAAGTTATCTGGGTACCCCAGTAAAGTTCCCCAATTTTGGTTATAGTAAAATAGCGATTGATTCTTTAAACTTCCATTTTGATGACTAGCTGTAAACCAATCTTCTAATCTATCCTTCATTTCCTGTCTAAATTCATTTGCCGCACTCTGATCCCCTACTTGTTCGGCAATTGGGGCTAATGTAGATAAAACACCTAAATGCTTCCCAACCCAATATGTATCTGGCTCAATTGGATTTAAATTTCCATGCTGTGCTTCATCGATATAGCCTGCTAGTACGTTTTTATCATATGTTCCTAAGTCTGGTAATGAAGGTAAGACCCCATTAAAGACCATATTCGTTGTGAAAGATGTACCTTCCGCAACTTTCATTACACCGCGAACAGAAGGGTACGTGTAATTCAGTAATCCTTTGTCCGTGTTTTTCCATTGGTGTGGATAAAGAGCAAATAATGTTCCCTTTGTAGACCCTTCTTTGGAAACGGTTTCAAAAGAGTACGTAGTTTTTACTTGGCTAGTTGCTTCGTCATAAGCCCAATCCACTTTCGTATCGACAACATGTGAATATGCGTATTGCTTGAATTTCTCTAAAGTGGCTACTGAATTATCTGGCAATACAGCTACGGAAAAGTAATTTTTCCCGTTAAGGTTGTTTGTTAATTTCTTTGTTCCAATTCCTGTCCAAGTGGAACCTTCTGGACCAAATAAAGCGTAATGACTACCTTTCTCGGTTGTGATTCCTAGTACATTACTATTTGCGTCTCCATACCAAATTGTTGGTGGCAGAGAAGGCAGTGTGATTTGTGGGTTTCCTCCCTCATACGTTGCATAAACATACGGAGAACCATGCCCATAAGTAACGGATAAAGTATTAGCACCTGCTTTATATTCATTTGTTACGAACCAGTCACTAAATTGATCTACTTTCGTATCGTTAAAATTGCTTGTTCCTGAGTGACCAAGGATGAAATCATCAATCGCATTCATCGACCCCTGTGTAATGGCACCTTCTGTTTTAATATGGTGACTAGGGTTATAGATTCGAAGACCTTCCGCCTGATTATTCAATGCTAGGGGGTGAGGATATTGCTGTTCTGAATATTGTACCCAAGCCGTTGAACTCCACCAATCGTTCGTCGGAGTTGCTCCTGTAACATTCCCTGTTTTGTATATTGTTGAAGGCAAATCATTTACTCCATTTGGTTTTACTGTTGAATAACTACCAGCTCCTAATGACACTTCACCAGGAAACGCGTTTGCAGTAGGAGGAACCATCAACGATACCGTTAGAATGAACGCCATCACAATACCTGCAACTTTCTTCATATTTAATTCTCCTCTTCTCATTAATCCATTTTTCTTTTTTTTTACATTTTTCATGTACACCTTGTGATTCACCTATTATCCTATCAGAGATAATTTCTGCTAGAGCACTAGTGGAATGCCTTCCAATCTATATAGCAACCTCTTAAGGAAGGCGTTGAAGAGGTGAAATACCTCTTCAACATAAAGGGACATTCTTTAGTCTAACGTCACATGTAGCTCAGCTACAGCCCCCTTTCTAATAGATAGAGCATCATCCTCCTGAAGATAGGCACTCTCAACTTTTCGAGTTGTTCCATCTCGATAGACTAACTCAAATGCTGTTACTTTTGCCTTTTCTGTACCGAACGTATCAAGCTTCTTTCGGTTGTAATACGTTACCTTCGTTTGTCCTAGGAACATAAATGTCAATAATCCTGATTCATTAAATAACCACTTCGGTAAAATCGGTGATAGGGTAAGGGTTAACTTTCCTTCTTTTACTTGGAAAAGCTCTTTCCCCATCATCATTACTTTCCACATGCTTAAGAATTCTGCTGTTGATCCACTTAGACGAGCAACAAATCCTCTTCCATGCATCTTTTCATCAGGATTTGTAGAAGTAGCAATAAAGGACGAATTTTCAAGTGTACTTCTACCATAAATTTTTGGATCTAAGAAAGGAATCAGGGCAGTTTGAATTTCTGTAAAATACTCTTCTGATAATCCCGATTTTAACAACGCTAACAAATATTTATAAGACATATGCAAGAAGTTAGACTCACGCTCTAACCAACCAGGAGTGAACGCTTTAATTCTTCCTATTTCATGAGATTCCTTCTCTAAGCCGACAGATGTTTTATACATTTTCAGCCCTTGATCAAATAAATCACTGTTTCTCACCTTTTGATAGATTTCACGCGCTTTACTATTATCATCAATGGACTTTAATGCGCGTGCTGGACCTTCAAGGAAAGAAGGAAGTGGTGTCGGATTTGAAAACTTGGTCACGTTTGCCTTCGGCAGACCGTAAGAGCTCACTACTTCATTTCCAGCTTCATCTTTCACAGACTCAAACGCTTCTGCTTCAAAGGTTAAATAAGTAGGGTAAAGGCCATCTCCAAGCTCTTCTGCTTTTTCAATTCCCAAGTCAACCTTTTGGATAAAGGATTGATAAATGGTTGCTATTTCTTGAAGAGAGAGAACTTTTTCTTCCCCATCTATCCCAAAGTGAATATCTTTACGATACTTTTCTCTCGCCGAAGATACGTTATCCCAATACGCAAAATCATCCAAGTTTCCACTATTTTTTTGCTCTAGTAACTGACTGATACTTCTTAAAAGTTCTACCATTTCAATTGGGAGCGAAACTTCTTTATCTTGATACTCCTTCGTCATATTTAATATGAACGATAATATCCGTTTCAGTTCAAAGGTTTCACTAACTCCAGAACCAAATATTCCAGGTAAGCCGTTAAGCGCATCATTCCACCCCGGTTTATTCGCTTCCATTTCAACTCCGATTCCTGCAGGGTCAAGGGTTGAAAACTTCATAAGCGATAGAGAAACGAGCTTAGCAAATAAATTCGTTTGGTAGATTTCTCCCTGCCCATGCTTCGTTCTTAACCAGTTTGTATCATCAAGGGTAACCCTTAACTTACTCATCTTCTCTTCATCTTCAATGACGGAGCCAAATTGTCGAACTTTTCCGTTGGATAGAACATACTTTTCACTTCTTGGCAGAACGGATACCGGACTATCAAAAAATGTATAGCTACTATCTTCAAATAAAAACTCATTTTGTTTATCTGGATAAATATTGAGATAGCTCTCAATTAAATCCATATTATATGTCCAGTGATCAATCCAATACCCTTCACCAAAACTAGCTTCAAAGTTTTGTTTAGATATTTTCATTACCTCTGATACGATTTGATTAGGCTCTGCCTTAAGTTGTATTTGGTTATCTGTAAGAAAACTAATTAACTTACCTGGTGTAAATGTCTCTGCTAATAATGCTTTAAATTCTTTTTGGTGACTAGCAAAGTGCTGCGTCAAAATCTTATCGAGTTGATCATCATTTTTACCTTGAATTTCAAAAGAACACCCTTTAACAGATAGAGGGTTATAACCGTCTGCTTGAATAAAGCTCATGAACATCTTCGTGTTGAAACTTCCAACTTTAGGGTTGAAGTATATGTCATTCCTTCTATTTTGATTTGCGTCCCTAAAGTTTCCATTCCCTTGTGAAAAATATTCTGGAGCAATCTTAAAGAAGTTATAATCTCTCTCTAAATCCCCATGTTTACGTGAGAACACATGATACACGAAGTCTTCTTCTTCATTTTCAAAAATGTAAGGGTATCCACCTCTTAGCAAATTGTCTAAATAACTTTGACGACTATATTCATCAAACAGTTGAGAACCTGTTTCTGTACCAATCGAATTAGTTAGTTCTCTCGTTAACATAATCGCTTCATTTTGCTTTTGGTCAATATAGCTCATGCTCACCACTTGCTCTATATGATCTTTGATAAGCGAGAAATCTGTAACATGACCAATGATAGTTCGAATATTTACCGTCTCATCTTTCTTTAAAGAGCCTCCTACTGGTGTAAAGCCACAAGGTACTTTATTCGCTGTCACTTGTTGTGCCTTCGTAAGCTCAGTAAGAGAAAAAGCATCAAAACTTTCTGGGTATAAAAGAGATGTGTCTTCCCCAAAAATGATCTCTGAATCTACTATTGGCGTAATAAGCTTTTCATCATCGGAAAAGGACAAATAAAAATGGCCGCTCGTCACTTCATTTACCTCTGCTTCATCCCCAATGCTAGCTCTCACTCGATAATATGGTACCTTTTCATCTAAGTGATACACTTCCATCCAACTTCTCATTAAGCTCCCGACTTCTTTATAAGCAGCATTGGTTACACCAAACGGTAGAATCTCAGGTAGCCCATCAAGTACTTCTAACTCTACTGGCTCGTCTTTTAAGTTCTTAATAGATACTTTACGGACAAGCCCCGCAAATTTAGCTTCTGGCATATTAAAATATTGGATCATTATTTTCAAACCAAGCTCTTGATTAATTTCCTCAATGCTTAGTTGATTCGCTTCAATGTACATTTTTCTTTGAATATAATCAGCATTTGCAGTAGGACGAAACGCTTCGTACACTTCATCATTATTGATTTTAATAAACGTTCGAAACCCTGCTGTTGCAACCGTTTTATAGGCAATATTGGCAGGAGAAAACTCTAAAATAGGAGAATTTTTATCTTCTACTCCGAAGCTGCTAATCCCTTGACCTCTATTCACATAAAACGTCCACATTGGAATGCCTGTGAAACCAGCTATTCCTGGTAAAAAACTTGAAAATGTTTTGGCTTTATCATAATTTTCAATAACAAATCTTTTCTGATCATCGAAATAGTAATTACCTTTTGACATGAGCATAGCCCACCTTTAAACATGGATTTTTAAATTAAAAGCGAAGGCGGATCGTTATGGGGCGACAGGCTAATGACGCATCACGTAGAAAATCCTGATTTTCGGAGTGATGTGGCATTTGACCCCGAGCCCCAATCCGCCGGAGCTGGATATCATTAAAAGCGAAGGCGGACGTTTAGCGACGTATATACTTGGCACTATTAAGGTACGAAGGTTAAGTTCGCGACGTCCTGTCGCAACACCTTCATGACCTACTTCCTGTAGGCATTGAGATATAGGAAACACGGAAGGCTTCTGCCTTTCGATGTTGACTTATCGTAAGGAGGAGTTGGCAAGTTTACTAGCCGCTGGCCGCCGGAGCTGGATAACATTAAGGAACGAAGGCTTAGTTCGCGACGTCCTGTCGCAACACCTTCATGACCTACATCCTGTAGGCCGTGAGATTTAAGAAACACGGAAGGCATCTGCCTTTCAATTCCTCTAACATAATGTTATTTAGCAAAGATATAAGTTGCGATTGAATGAGCTGGTAACTCAGTTTCGCATTTACTATTTTTATAGCCGATTGAAAATGGAATAGGATGGTCTTGTTCGTTCATAACAACTAAAGCAATGTTCCCATCTTCATTTAAAAAGGCTGTCGTTTGTAACTCTTTATTTTCGGTGTTTAGTTCGATACGAACCGCACCCGGTCGAATAAACTTACTAAAATGGCCAATATAGTAATAAGAGCTGTTATAGTGTAATTCTTTCGTACTCGTATCAGCAATAATCGGTGCATCACAAAGGTTTTGCACATGATTTGGTCCACCATTCTCATTTAAAACTAGGTTCCAATCTAAATAGCCTTCCACCCAATTATTTAAATCACCAATGATATTGCGACCATATCGTTCTCCAGTAAACCATTCCCCTAACTTAACGCCACCTTCTTGGCAACCTTCAGTAAAGAGTAAGTGCTTATCAGGAAAACGTTCATGTACCTTTCCTACATTTTCAAAATCCTCGCTTACGTACCAATGAATGCCTGTTCCCCATACGTACTTTGCAGCAGCCTCGTCCTCTAATACAGTAGAGGCTCTCTCGACAACCAAATCTCGGTTATGGTCCCAAATAATAATATTGACATCCTCAAAGCCTGCTTCGTGCATAATCGGTCCTAAATGATTTTTGACGAAGTCACGTTCTTCTTCTGCAGAATAGATGCATGAATCCCAAACTTGAACAGCAGCAGGTTCATTTTGGACAGTAATCCCCCAAATATCTAACCCTTCTTGCTGATAAGATTGAATAAATTTAGTATAATAAGTCGCCCAAGCATCTCTATATTCTGGAAGAAGTTTCCCTCCATGATTCATATCTCCATTTGATTTCATCCAAGCAGGTGGACTCCAAGGGGAGGCGAGTAATGGAATCGAGCCACCTTTTACGTTCATTGCATCTTTAATCATTGGGATAACCCATTGATGATCTCTAGAAATATCAAAGGTTTTTAGCTCTACATCATTGTCTTCTACATACGTATAGTTTTCCAAAGCAAAATCACAACTATGAATATGGACTCGCCCGATTGTATAGCCTAGTCCTTTTTCCTGATCGAAGTAATTCTCTATCACTTCTTGTCGCTTACCTTCTGGCATTTGAGAGAGCGTGAATGCAGCAGCTTCAGTAAATGCTCCTCCAAAGCCGACGATTTGTTGATAAGTTTCATCTAACGACACATGAATATCGGCGCTCTTATTAGATGAGTTGGAGGTAAATGTGAGAGGCTCTTTCTCCGCTAAGCGGTCGTCTGAGTATTTGGCAGTTAATGTTACGCTAATTCTGGTCATCTATAAATCACTTCCTCTATTATCAATCATGCCCCTAGCCCGAAACCGGTTTCGGGCTAGGGGACAAAAAATTATAGTGAACGCTCTTGAACAATCTCCTTAAAGCGTTTTGCACTATCTTTTACATACCTTTTCTGATTATCAAAGTCCACATAAACAATTCCAAAGCGTTTATCATAACCAAACGCCCATTCGAAGTTATCTAATAAAGACCACACATAGTAACCTGCAATGTTCATGTTTTCTTCGTTTAATTCAGCTACCGATAATAGATGCTTTTCCAAGTAATCTACTCTTGCCTTATCATGGACTTGGCCATCATCCTCTAATACATCATCAAAAGCCGCTCCATTTTCTGTAATATAGATAGGTAGTGACGTGTACTCTTCACGTAGACGGTAAATTAGATCTTTAAATTCGCGTGGCGAAATATCCCAACCCATTCCTGTTTTTGCATAATCGGAATATGCTTGCTTATACAGTAAATCTGATGCAGCAGAAAATTCAATTAGTGCACGACTATAGAAGTTAATTCCAAAGAAATCCATTGGTTGAGAAATAATTTCTAAATCTCCTTCTTGAATAAAATCGAAAGAATGGACGTATTTAGAATATAAATTCAGCATATCAGTTGGATATTGTGCTTTGAAAATTGGATCTAAGAACCATCTGTTTAAATATCCATCATGATTATTAGCTGCCAAACGATCATTCACACTATCACTTGCTGCATAGACTGGAGATAAATTTAGGGTAATACCAATTTCTCCTGTTCCACCAAATTCACCTTTATAATATTGAACAGCTAGACCATGTGATAATAATAAGTGGTGTGAGGTCTTTACTGCCTCTTCTAAATTCGTATGACCTGGTGCATGTTCACCAGTATGATAACCAAGAAGCGCTGCACACCATGGCTCATTATGGGTAATCCATTTTGATACATATTCATCTAATTCTTCAAAACATTTCTTCGCAAATTCCATAAACCAATTCACAGATTCACGATTAACCCATCCACCTTTTTCATCTGCCCACTGTGGCATATCCCAATGATAGATGGTTACACACGGTTCAATTCCCTCTTCTCGTAATTGAATCGCTAATTTTTTATAAAAAGCCATTCCTTCTGGATTGTACGTACCTTCTGTTGGAAAAATACGAGACCATGCTATTGAGAATCGATACGAATCGACTCCAAGCGATTTAATTAACTCTATATCCTCTTCTGTACGATGGTAATGATCACAGGCGATATCTCCTGTACTGCCATCTGATATTTTTCCAGGGGTTTTAGAAAAAGTATCCCAAATCGATGGTGTTCTTCCTCCCTCTGCTGCTGCTCCTTCTATTTGATAAGAAGAGGTTGCTGTACCAAAAATAAATTCTTTTGAAAATTGTTTCATTAATCTACACCTCGTTATCCTTTAATTGATCCTGCTGAAATACTGCTAATAATGTACTTAGAGAAGAAGATAAAAGCGATCATAATAGGCACTACGGATATTGCGATACCTAAATACAACGCTCCTAAATTTGTTGCAACTTGCGACCCTTTTAAGAAGCCCATCATGACAGGTAACGTATATTTCTCTGGCGAGAATAATATTACTAACGGTACGATATAGTTGTTCCAAGACCCTATGAAGGTAAAAATCGACATTGTCGCAACGGCTGGCATCATGATTGGTAGTGCAATCGTGTGGAAAATCTTTAATTCACTTGCTCCGTCCATTCTCGCTGCCTCGATGAGAGAAGGGTGAAGTGTTGTCGCTAAATATTGACGTAAGAAGAAGACAACAAATGGACTAGCGATCGCCGGAAGGATCAATGGGTAGTAAGTATCCAGTAATCCTAATGCCTCATTAAGCTCATAAAATCCGATTAGACCCAATTGACCTGGAACCATCATCATAAGCAGCATGAATAAAAACAAATAATTCTTCCCTTTAAAGTTGTAAACAGCAAATCCAAATGCTGTTAAAGCTGAGAAGTAGCCACTTAAAAATGTTACTGTCACCGCAATAATTAAGCTATTTTTAAATCCGCTCCATATGTTCACATAACTTATCATTGTTTCATAGTTTTCAAGAAGAGCACTGCCTGGAAGAAAGCTAAATCCCAAGATAATATCGTTATTCTCTCGTGTCGCATTAACAATCATCATATAAAAGGGGATGATACTAATAATGGCTAATAAAACTAGTAAACAATAAATAGCAATTTTTGAGATACTCTTTTTATTTTTCATTTTTATTTACCCCTCTTTGTTGCTTTCGCGTCGCGATACATAGATTTAAAGGTAATGGCTGAGAATACTACAGTAATTATGAATAATGCATAGGCAACCGTTGCAGCATATCCATAGTTGTTGTAATTGAATGCTTGGTTATATAAGTAAAGCACCATCGTATTTAACGAGCCTTCTGGTTGACCTAACCCATCCGTTATCAACATCGGAAGATCAAATAATTGAAGACCACCGATTAACGAAGTTATCATTACATAAAGTAAAATTGGCTTTAATAATGGGAGCGTAATTTTTGTGAACGTTTGCCATCTGTTCGCACCATCGATTAATGCCGCTTCATAGTACTCTTTCGATATACCTGACACCCCTGCCATTAACACAATAAAGGTATAACCAAACCACATCCAAGTTAGAATTAAACTAACAGATAGTTGTGCGGTAAATGGCTGTCCTAACCAGTTAATCGGCTCAGAGATTAAACCAATTTTTAATAATAATTGGTTTACAGAACCATGATGCCATTCGAGCATGATATTAAATAAGATCGCTACAGAACTAATCGTAATGATGTTCGGTAAGTAAAAGACAGCTCGAAAAAACCCTAACCCTTTCATTCTAAAGCGTAAATCAGAGAATAATGCAGCTAATAAAAGGGCAATCCCTAATTGTAAAAAGAAATTTAACCCCCAAATTTTCCATGTATTAATAAAGGCTTCTAGAAAAAATTTGTCAGTAAGAATTCGTTGATAGTTCTCTAGACCAATAAATTCAGGAGTTCCATACCCTTCATACTTCGTAAACGTATAATAAAAGGTCAGGAGAACTGGGTAAATATTAAACACCAGAAAGACTAAGAAAAATGGTGCTACAAAGAAATATCCTTTGTAATCTAGTTTTTTCATCATGTACTCCTTCTTTCCCTAAGTTGAAACAAAAAGGAATAGAGATTGTTGACAATCTATTCCTTTTTGCTTTCTTTTACAATTTTGTATTTACGGTGTTTTAATGTCTGGATATGCGTTTTTCACGCCATCATAGAAATCTTGAAGAGCTTCTTCTTTTGTTTTGTTCCCCTCAACATACTCGGATACTTGATCTCCTAGTAATGTATCAAGATCTTGGTCATATTCTGTAACAGAACTTGCATCAATTTCTTTCGCTTGTTCTAAGAAGAACTCATAGTTGTTTTGACCACCAAGGAACTCTTCACTGAAGTCATCTTTAATTTTATCCGTTACAGGAAGGAAGGATAGTACGTCACCTGTTTCTTGCGCCCAATCTGTTAAGAATTCTTCATCATGTGTCATCATTTGAACGAATTCCCAAGCTAAATCTTTCTTTTCTGATTTACTATAAATTCCTAACCAAGTACCTCCCCAGAAATATGGGTTTGGTCCTGTCGTTACAGCCCAGTCACCTGCAGTGTCTTTTCCATTTTCTTTAAGAACACTGTGTAATCCCCATGTTGGAAGTGCATAGGCAAATACTTCTGTTTTATTATCAGCATCTTCTTTTACATCGTCCCATCCACCATTATAAGCAATTGGACCATTCATAGCAGCTGTCCATGATGGAGACCACTCAGGAGCAAATGCTGTTAAATCTTTTTCACGTAATTTTTTTGCTTGATCAAAGAAATCTAATTTTGCGCTAGTCATAATAAGTTCATTGTTTTCGTTAACCCAAGGTTGTTGGTCAGCTCCTCTTGCAAACCAGCGAATCGCACCTTCATCTGGGAATAAACGATAGTTCTTTTCTTTAAGCTTTTCTCCAACTTCGAATAATCCATCCCAGCTTCCCATCATAGCTCCTACTTCTGCAGGATCATCTGTACCTAATACTTCTTCCGCAATACTTCTACGATAGAAGATACCACCAGGAGTTGTTTGCCAAGATAACGCTTTAACATTTCCGTCTGAATCTTTTCCTAAGTCAAACACATATGGCATGTAATCATCTGCCCACTCATCTGCATTGTAAGGTTCTTCAGATAAGTTTTCCCAATATTCTCTGTCTGTCCATTGTTTCAAGAATGCAATCTCTCCAGTAAATACGTCTGGAGCTCCTTTTCCACTCTCTAAAGCTGGTTTAAGCTTTGTCGGGTAGTCTGCGATTGGAACGATCGTTAAATCCACTTCCACACCATGCTCTTCTTCAAACTTCTTAAGGGCGTCTCCCTTTTTCAATTCATCTGTAAACGACCAAACTGTCAACTTCTTTTTGTCTTCACTACTTGACTTATCACTTGAACAGCCTGCTATAATACCTGCCACTAAAGAAAGGGCTAATAAAATTCCAAACCATTTTTTCATTTTGCTACCTCCCAATTGAATAATAATATTTGAAACAGGTAAAATTTCTACCTGAACATCACATTTTTGTAAGCGTTTTCGTAATTGACCGTTTAATCTGTCAATCTATTATTTTAATTTTACAATATAAAATAAGTACTATTTCGAAACCTTTCCGAAACCGGTTTCGATTTCGCGTAAAAAATAATTAGTTGTTATTAATCAACATTTTTACAACTATCTCTAATCATTAATTTTACAGGAATTTGAATTTGCTCAATAATTTTTCGCTTCTCATTAATTTGCTTTAACAGAAGTTCGCCAGCTCTCTGGCCAATTAAATCCGTTTGTTGCCTAATCGTCGTCAAACGAGGCGACATATGTTTCGCCAATGAAATGTCATCAAATCCGATGATGGAAAAATCATTTGGTACGCTCCATCCTTTTTCTTGAATGGCTTCAATCGCACCAATAGCTAAACTATCCCCCGCTGCGTAAATGGCTGTAGGAAGGTCTTTAAGCTGAAGTAATTTCTTCATCGCTTCATATCCACCTTCTTGAGAAAAGTATTCTCCACTTACGATATAATCCTCGGGTACTTCTAAGGACAACTCTTTCATGTTAGCTCGATAACCTTCTAAGCGTTGTTGACCAGCAAAGGTCGTTTCATGCCCTGCAATATGTGCAATTCGTTTATGCCCTAATGAATGAAGATATTCTACTGCAAGTTTGCTCCCACCTAAATTGTCGGAAAACACAACACTTGAGCTTTGACTGTTTAAGTCAATGACTACACATGGAATTGATGCGTTCATTAACTCTTGAGCTTGACTATCTTCTACATCGGAACAAACAACCACAATCCCGTCCACCCCGCGATAACGAAAATGCTCTAAATAACTTTTATGGCGATTTTGGAGGTTTCTAGACGCGAATAACAAATCATACTCAAACACTTCGACACATTGCTTAAAGCTTTCAATTACTTCATTAAAAAATGGGTGCTTCATCCCGATTCCAAGCGGTTCAACGAAAACCACACCGATTGTCCATGATTTCTTCGTTGTTAACGTTCTAGCAGATGAATTAGGAAGATACTTCATTTCATCAACAGCTTGTAGTATTGCCTTTTTCGTTTTCTCGCTAACATCCGGATAATTATTAATTGCCTTTGAAACAGTGGTGACAGAAAAGCCTGTCTTTTTTGCAATATCATAGATTGTTACCAAAGGGGGTTCACCTCATCTTAAATCGAAAGCGCTTTCGTTATTAATTATATTCTGTATATTAACCTTATGTAAACCCTTTTTTAACGAAAACGTAAACTTTTCGTCTATTTTTTGTCATTTTTCCTTCATAAAAGTCGAGTACTGCTTAATATCGAAGAAATCAGACAAAAAAACTTGTCCATTGATCAATGGAGCAAGTTCTATCCTTACAAAATTTCACCTTATTCAAATGGTTATTTCGGTTAATGTTTTTCTCAAATAATTTTATATTGCCTTATTAAAACAAATTGACTGAAAGTTCATATTCATTTCTACAAAATGGATAAATCTAATTCTTTCATTCGTTTATTTAAAAGAGAAAACGCCTTTTTTACTTCTTCCCTCGGAACAGCTGCATACTGATCCCCAATACTTACTTCATAAAAATATTCATGATCTGTTACTTCACGTAAATAAGGGGTAAATCCTATTCCTGTCGTATGATGAATTTCCATTAGGATCTTTTCAAGGTGTTCCTTTTGACCAAAAAGATGAACATGAAACATATTAGACACGGGCTTAATCGGTTTCGTCGTAATTTGGTGACAATCATTATAAAGCTGTGCTAATTCCTTAGCCCCCTCGTAATAATTCTTCATACTATTTACGCGTTGTTCAAAATAATAATCAGCACTTAGTATATATGGATAAAGACTCACCAAATCGCCACCATGACGCCTCTTCCAAACTTTAGATGATTCTGTAAAGGATTCGTCACCAGCTAGAATGGCTCCCGCTACACCTCCAATTCCCTTATAGAAGGAAATATAGACACTATCAAAGAGCTTACATATTTCAGAAGCCGATTTTCCATAGTATGGAGTTATCTCAAATAATCTTGCACCGTCTAGATGTAGCTTAATTCCTTTTTCCTTACAATAGGAGGAAATAGCCTCAAGTGTGGAATACTCCGGCAATTGCCCTCCTATTTCACGCTGAGGCAATTCAAGCAGCAAACAAGCTATCTCTTCATTAATGTTTAAAATATCATCTAGCTCAATGAGTCGATCTTTATCCGCAAGTAGAATGGGGTCAATATGATGAAGCTCTTTTAACCCATCTTCTTCATGTATTTCGAGATGACATAGGGGGTGATAAGCGACCTTTTGCATTCCTTTTTCGTCACACCATATTCGTAATGCAATTTGCTGCGCCATCGTTCCACTTGGAAAGAATACAGCACTCTCTTTTCCCAAGTAGTTCGCCATCTTCCTTTGAAACGCTTCAATTACTTGTCCAGTTCCGTATATATCACTTTCTTGTTGGTTTGAAATAGACAGAAGTGCTTCTTTTAACACACCCACCTCTCTTTTCCCATGGCCGTTTAGTCGAAATTTAGTTTGTTGAAACGCTTTTACAAATGGAGACATTTCCTGCATTAAAAAACTCCCCTTTTCTCCTGATAATTTACAAATATGTATTGGTTACAGACCTATGCACCGCTTTACTATTTCATGAAACAATTACCATCCACTACCCTTATTCGAGTGCTTAACTTTAAATGTAAATCATTTACACAACTTCATTTTTCTTTACTTTCGCTTCCTTTTGAATAATTCCTCGTTCAATTAAATAATTGTTAATAAAATGAAATGTTTCATAATCGGAGATAACGATGGGTTGTGGACGAAGCCACCTCTTTTTTATTTGGAATCTTACACAGTAGCCATTATTTATTTTCTCATGTAATCCATACATAGAATGCCATTTCACTATCCTTTCTACTTCGTAAGAGTTTATTTTAGACCAAGGATAAAAAAATCCATTTAAGATGAGTCCGTTTGGTATTAGGTAAAAGCTTGCTGGAAGCCTAATTAGATTGGTCATACTGAGTAATAAATAACTTGTCAC
This sequence comes from Bacillus spongiae, assembly GCF_037120725.1. NCBI lineage: Bacteria > Bacillati > Bacillota > Bacilli > Caryophanales > Bacillaceae > Bacillus > Bacillus spongiae. Next base: position 134,504 of record NZ_JBBAXC010000007.1, on the reverse strand, counting down.
AATAACGTTTCCTTGAATGGTTTTATCAATAAATACAAAATAGAACATTGCAATGAGAAGGAGCACAATGACAACAGTTAACCAATTGTAATATTTATATGATTTGGCATCTTTCGTTAACGGTCTCATTTCAGTCCAAGCATATGGGGTTAATACCTTTTCATATTGGTCCTTTTGTGGAAATAAAGCTTCTTCCGTAAGCTGCATGGCTTTTCTTATCTGATATTGATAATAGATCAACCAAGTACACACTCCCGTAAACAGTAATACATAAAAGGCATATAGTAAACTGCTCCCATCTATCATGTTGCTTTCATCTCCTTTAGAACATAGCACTAACTCGTTATTTATTCCCTTTTATTCTATTATACGGTTTTATTAGGACAATGTTTCATAAATAAAAAGCCTGCCCTAAGTAGATGAATACTTGAGAGCAAGCAAAGTCATTAGGACATATTCTTTTTCATAATCGAACCACTAATTTTTGTAATCACTTTTCTCGGAAGTATTCTAGGTAGGTTAGCAATCGTGTAATTAGGAGTCCCATCAACTATAAAGCTTCTGTTTTTGGCTAAAGCTTTAAAGCTTGTTTCAACGACTTGCTTAGGCGTTCTCATCTTGCCTTCTTTCAGTGAATCAGGTGCGTCTTCAAAGAAATTCGTTTCAGTACTTCCGGGACAGACAGCCAACACACGAATCCCTTTATGTTTATATTCTTCATGAATTCCCTCTGTAAATGAAAGGACAAAGGCTTTCGTCGCCGCATAAAGTGACATATACGGAAAGGGTAAGAACGACATCATCGAAGCGATATTAATAATATCCCCTTCCCCCCTATCGACCATATCTTTCAAAAATAACTGGGTTAAGTTAACAACAGAATTCACGTTGACCATTACCTGCTGATGGTTTTTCTCCATTGAACTTTGTAATAGTTCACCCGTTGTTCCAAACCCTGCATTATTGACGAGCATGTTAATTGTCAGCTCCTGCCCCTTCACCTCTTCATACACTTCTTTCGGAGAGAGTTCCTGACTCAAATCTTTTGCAAGAACATAAGCATCTACAGCAAACCTTGTCCTAATTTCTTCCGCGATTTCCTCCAATGTGTCTTGAGATCTCGATACTAAAACAATGTTGTAGCCTTTCTCTGCAAGGGAATAGACGAACTCTCGACCAATCCCAGAAGATGCTCCTGTTATTAGTGCCGTTTTTTGTGTCATTTGTATTCCTCCTCTTTTTATAAAAAAATAGATAGCGAATACACTTGATTGTTTGACCTATGGATTGATGTACTTCTTCCTTTATTCGCTTTACCCTTCCTACCTCTTTTCATATGAACGTAAAGCTAAAAAATACTTTGTTAAATTATACGTTTAATCGTTTAAATTCTTAAACCTTTAAAAGGATAACGTACAATTAACATGTATATTTGAATAAATCTACTGTGATGACATTTTTTATTTACTACTTAAAATTAAATTCTACTGGACTGGAGTTTAAACAAAAGAATAAGCCTGAATTCGGAGGTATTTTGAAGAAAAGAATGCAAATTTTTTGACTGACTTACATTTATTCACAATTCATCGAGGTTACGTATACGGAATAATTCCTTTATGTCGAGAAGTATATTCTTCTCTAAGTATTATTCATGCCATCCCTCCTTCACATCCTATAGATTGTTCATCGACCTACTCCATGAACTCTTTAACATCCTAATTATTTCAAATTCCTAATGATGTTACAATCCTTTTAAACGCATTTATGATCTTTTTATTTTTTATTTCTCAAAAAAATATAATTATTTCATTGAATTCAAAGCTATACTAAGAATAAGTACTCTTTCTAATTACTGTAGCCATACATGTAGTAACCACATAAATAGATGGACGACTGAATAAATGGTACAATTATTATTGATATGTACGATCACCCTTTCTAGATTCACTCTCCTTCAAGGTTGACGTGATACTTTACAACACATAAACTACACATATACTACACATAAGAAACAACTGAACAATATAATTATGTGAATACTATCGGAAGGATAAATCATTATGAGATCTGATAAACATACAAAAAAGAAGAAAAAATGGATTAAATATCTCATTATTACGTTCAGCATCCTCTTTATTGGACTAGCTGCCTATCTGTTTACTGTATATAGTTCATTGAATGCAGCTCTTTCATCAATGCAAGCTGATTCAGACCGTACCCTTTCCCCTAAACGTACAGATGAAATAGCTTTTTCTAAACAGGAACCTTTCTCTGTGCTCCTATTAGGTGTCGATGAGCGAGAAGGTGATAAAGGTCGGTCAGATACAATGATCGTTTTGACTGTTAACCCAAAGGTTAATTCTGTAAAAATGTTAAGCATTCCTCGAGATACGTATACAGAAATTATCGGCCATGGAACGACAGATAAAATCAACCATGCTTATGCCTTCGGTGGTGTCGACATGTCTTTAGATACAGTAGAGAATTTCTTAGACATTCCTATTGATTACTTTGTTCAAATCAATATGGAAGGGTTTCGCGATATCGTTGATGCAGTTGGTGGTGTCACAGTAGAAAATGACCTAGATTTCTCCTATGAAGGGTTTAACTTTCCCGTTGGAACGCTTAATTTAAACGGAGAAGAAGCTTTAGCTTACTCAAGAATGCGGAAAGAAGATCCTCGTGGTGACTTCGGACGACAGCTCCGCCAGCGCCAAGTCATAGAAGGTGTAATCAATGAAGGGGCAAGTGTATCTAGCTTATGGAATTTCCAAAATATTTTTGAAGCCCTCGGAAATAACGTAAAAACAAATATTACTTTCTCGGAAATGGTGGATGTTCAAAAAAATTACAGAGAAGCAACGAACTCTGTTGAACAAATTTCATTCACAAAGGGACAAGGGCAAACCATTGGTGGAGTATGGTATTTAGTCATTCCGGATGAAGAGGTCATAGCCGTTCAAGATGAACTAAAAACACATTTAGATCTGAATGAATAAGAAAAATCACAATAAGAAATAGTAGCCTTACCACCGAGAAGAGCAAATAAAATGCTCTTCTTTTTTCATTTTTCTATTACAGTTGCATTCATTATGCTACCTTAAAAAATGTGATACAGTAACAAAGTTGTCCAAATAGAGGGAGGTATGAAAGTGAATAAAAAAATACTTATTTTTTGTCTCTTCCTTATTACGCCTTTTATTCTTCCCCATCACACACAGGCGAATGAGAGCTTAGCGCTGAATGCTGATGCAGCGATTTTAGTTGAAGCTGACACAGGAAAAATTCTATATAAACAAAATGAAGATCAGCCACTTGGCATCGCAAGTATGACCAAAATGATGACAGAATACCTTGTCCTAGAAGCGATTCACACTGGAAAAATCTCCTGGGATGATACGTATACAGCGAGTGAAAAAGTGTATACGTTGGCGAATACACCTGGACTAAGTAATGTCCCGCTCCAGAAAGGTGAGGCTTATTCTGTAAAAGAATTATATGAAGCGATGGTGATTAAATCTGCCAACGGGGCTTCCATTGCTCTTTCCGAGATGGTGGGAGGATCAGAGGGTGAGTTCGTCGAAATGATGAATGAAAAAGCAGAAACTCTCAACCTTAAACACTATCAATTCGTAAATTCAACTGGACTTAGTAACGAAGATATGATGGGCCTTCACCCAGAGGGTACTGGCTTACATGATGAAAACATGTTATCCGCCCAAGACACAGCAACTCTTGCGTATCACTTAATTCGCGATTTCCCTGAAGTATTAGAAACAGCAAGCCTTCCAACTAAAACATTTCGAGAAGGAACAGCGGAAGCGTTTTTGATGGAAAATACAAATATCATGCTTAAAGGGTTCCCATATGCTTATGAAGGAATGGACGGACTTAAAACAGGTACCACACCATTTGCTGGGCCTACCTTCACAGGTACCGCCCTGAAAAATGGCATCCGTTATATCACCGTTATTATGAACGCTAAAGATGACCAAAACCAACCAAGTAGTATCGATCGTTTTCTCCAAACCACTCAGCTGTTAGATTACGGCTTTAACGAGCATGGAGCCATTGAATTTACACTGGATGACTACCAAAGTCCCCAAGAACGAGTAATCCAAGTTTCCGGTGGGAAAGTCACTAGTATCAACTATTACTCAGATGAAACGCTTAACATTAGAATGAATTTAACAAAGAAGGATAAAATGCTATTAAACCTTGTTATGGATGAAGAAAAGCTTACCGAAGAAGGGAAGCTGAAAGCTCCTGTCGAAAAAGGAGAAAAAATAGGCGAGATGACTCTTCAGCACCCTAGTACAGATGAGTATATTATTGAAAAGCCAAACGAAAATTATCGTATAAATGTGTATGCGGCTGAATCTGTTAAGGAGGAAAGTTGGATTACTCGTTTTTTTCGATCCATTCAAGAACTATTTAAAAAATTCTTTTAGAAAAAGGAAGCAAATCATGCTTCCTTTTTTACTTTAACACTAATTCACATTCTGCCGTCCAAGCTCCATCATACGACTTCTTTCTAGGAAGAGCACTAAAAGTACAGCAGCTTTAAAGACAAACTATTTTTTTTGAATCGGAATCCATACTTCACAACGATAATTCGGGTCATTCGGGTTTCCTGGAGGGTATAGTTCAAGCTCCGGTCCTCCCGCATGCTCATACCCGGTTGAAGGAAACCATTCAGAGTAGATTCGTTTCCATACCCCTTGAATGGCATCTGGCATAGCTCCTACCGATTCAAACACTGCCCAAGTTCTAGCAGGAATTTCTTTCTCTTCAAATTCCTTCTGGGACTTGACTGTTTCCGCACCAATCACATACGTAAATTCATTATGTTGATCGTCAAACTCCATACATACACCAACCGTATCGTCAGTTCCAGCTACATTACATATGCGATCAATAACACCTTCACTCACAACCTCATCCCAAAACATTGGAATTTCCTTTAAATTACGTCCATCTACGGATGAAATTCGTTTACTTTTCCCAATGACTTTAAACGCTTCTTTTTCAACTACTTTGTAATTCATTTCACTTTCTCCTTTTAATGATATTTGAAAGGAGATGCGGGGAAACGCCTTCAATGTCGTACCAGGACCCTTCACTTGAGAAGGTGACACACCATGAGCTTTACGAAAAGCTTTTGAAAATGACTCAGGTGTTTCGTAACCATATGTTAGTGCCACATCAATGACCTTGACTTCTGAATTCATAAGCGCTTGTGCAGCTAACGTTAGCCTCCGTTTACGTATATACTCAGCGAGAGTATAACCTGTAAGTAAGAGAAATAATCGTTGAAAGTGAAATTTTGAACTAGTTGACAAACGTGCTAATTCATCCAAATCAATCGTTTGATCTAAATGTTCCTCGATATATTGAATACAATCATTCATCCTTTTCAACATTTCCACCGGTTCTCATCCCTCCTTCAATATCAAGTGTAGCACCACTCAATTTCTGGAACCTGTCATTTTGTGCACGTGTATGACAGACCCACTCCTCGATGTTGTTCAATAGGATAGATTCCCTTTCTTTGTATAATAATCACGATAATAACTAAAGACTAGCCACAATGCAGGTGGTGGACACTTACCGGTACATTTTTGTTACCTTTCCCTTTCGTCACCAGTCCTTACGATGTACGGTTTAACCTTTTTATTGATGCCTGACTGTTGTACAATCATTCCTATCGTAACAGAAATGAAAAAGCGTCTTTGTCATTTGTTGTCGGATGTTTTTGTTCCTAAAGAAATAGTTCTAATCATTCAATTTAAAAAAAGTGAATAGTATTCAGCTATTCACTCTTAATAAAAAACGCCTACAAGCATGCACGCTTAGATCAATCTATTTTTTTGCCTGGTGAACTTTTAATTGCTTTCCTTTAATCGTCTTCGTTTTCATTTCACGTAGTACTAGCGAACCTTTTCCATTTAGAATATCTACGTAGGTTAAATTTTCCTGAATGGTAATGATTCCAATATCCGCTACTGACACTCCTTTAATTTTGGCAATCGTCCCTACAAAATCGATGGCTCTCAACTTCTTTTTCTTTCCACCATTAAAATATAATTTCATGATTTCATTATTAAATGTTTCGTGTTTTGCCGTTTTTAACTTTGGATTCGAATGAATCTTCCGTTCAAAGTCAGTTTTTGCATTAGCTACTTCCTGTTCAGTTGGGGGGAGCATTTTTGGTATAGTAAACCCTACATATTCTTCTATTTCATCCATATAATTTTGTTCACCTGGCGTAAGAAATGTAATCGCTTTTCCATTCTTGCCCATCCTACCTGTTCGACCGATTCGATGAACATAACGTTCCTTTTCAAGGGGAAGGTCATAATTAATGACATGCGTGATGCTATCCACATCAATTCCTCTTGCAGCAATATCTGTAGCGACTAAATAACGGAATTTACCCCTTTTAAACTGATTCATGACAGCAAACCGATCCTCCTGAACCATTCCTCCATGAATTTTCCTTACTGGATAATGGTGGTCAGCTAGTTTCTTGTAAACAGTATCTACTTTCTCTTTCGTTCGGCAGAAAATCATGCAACTATCTGCATTTTCTACTGTCGTTATCCCCTGAAGAAGATCGAGCTTTTCTTCTTCTCTCACCTGTAAATACGAGTGCGAAATTCGATTTGTCGTAAGACCATTTTTGTTCACCTCTATATTTAGTGGTCGCTTCATATATTTATGACATAGAGCTTCTACCTCTTCGTCAATCGTTGCAGAAAAAGTAAAGGTCACTCTATTTAACGGTAGTTTCCGAATAATTGCTTCAACTTGGTCGATAAACCCCCGATTCAGCATCTCATCCGCTTCATCTATTACAACATAATGAAGACGGTCCAACACGAAAGTTCCTTTTTCGATATGATCCAATACTCGACCAGGTGTACCTACTACGACATGGTTTTTTTGTTTTAATTCTATTTTTTGTCTTTCGAAAGATTGTCTCCCATATAAGGAGGTCGCTTTTATTCGTTTATACCTACCAATATTCGTGATATCTTCATTTACTTGAGCGGCAAGCTCCCTCGTTGGTGTTAGTATTAGGGCTTGCGGCTTATTTTCTTCCCACTCTACCAGCTCACAAATAGGGATACTAAAGGCAGCTGTCTTTCCACTTCCTGTAGGAGACTTTACCACTAAATCACGTTTTTCTAATGCAACTGGCACGACTTTTTCCTGTACTTCAGTAGGAGATTCAAATCCTAAATTTAATAAGGCCTTTTTAATTTCTTTACTTAAATCATACTGTTGAAAACTTTTTCTACTCATCTCAAACCCTCATTTTTTTCATCTCTTTTTTCTACTCAAAATGGACGGCTAAACATAGAATACTAAAGCTGTCTTTCATGCAAAGATCGTTTTTTATCAGAATGAGAACCGCATTATCGTTAGTATTTTCTTCTATTATGTAATAGCTATTAACAGTAAAGAGGTTTTTCTTCCATAAAAAAGTAGAAAATTCTCTTAAATTAGTTGTTTGTCCATGCAAATATGACTTATTTGCATACTATATTATATGCTAATCTTCCATACTCCAGAAAGGAGGCAATATAATGGGCGACTATGGTCATAAAAATAACTTCGTGTTAATCGTGGTGTTATTCATATTGTTGATTATTGTGGGCTGTGCATGTTTCTTCTACTAGAATGATCTTTCATTCTCCGCTGTATAAGATATAAGCCGTTCTACCTCCCTTTTATTAGTATGGCATCCAATAAAGATAAAACTCACTTTAATTAGAGAGATGTATAAGAATATGTATGGAAGATTTGCCTTTTCAGTATATACTATGACCAATACTAAAACAGGACTGTGTAGTAGTCTCGTATGTACTGATATTTTACATAGCTTTTGTCCCCCACTATTTAAATGAATCGAAAATGGGACAGAGCTTTGGACACCCATGATTCTTGTTATGGGGCTTTTTAATTCCAAACAAGTCATTAAAGAAGCATTCTCTTCATAACTAGACAAGCAAACCCCCCCTGTTATACTTAAGCAGGGGGGTTACTATTGGAAAAGGCTTTGAATAATGATAGCGTTTTCTAGTAAAATGAAAGTAGATGCCTCACTCGCAAAGGTCTTTTACTCATCAAGATAGACAATAAAGAAAGGACTACGTTCTATGACAAATAAAAAGAACCATACGAAACAGGATACTCGTGAAAAAATATTAGAAGCCTCCATTAAGCTCCTATCCGAGAAAGGGTATAAAGCAACCACTCTCTTAACCATTGCTCAAGAAGCACAAGTATCGGAAATGACGGTTGTCAGGCACTTTCAAAACAAAGAAAACATTTTAATTGAGAGTATTAAAATGCTTCACTTTGATATACCTAAAATGAAACATTTTCTTGAAACAGAAGCAAAGTATGAAGTAGAAAGCGATTTAAAAGAAATCATTTTCATCATTTTAAACACTTTCATAAAAAATCGAAAGTTAATTAGCATTTTACTAAGAGAAAAAGAATTTAAAGACAAAATTGATACGTTAATCCCTGAAGACCTATGTGATTTGTTAATCGAATACTTTGATGTAATGAAAGAAAAGGAAAAGATACACCTTCCATTGAACTCTGAAGCCATTACCTATAACGTTATTTCAAGCATTATCGGAATCCTTGTCGTCCGTTCACGTTTTGAGAATAAATTTACAACCGTTACACGAGAAGAAGCCGTTGACACCTTTATCCAAATATTTACTCAAGGGTTAAAACGATGAGTGAATTCTAATCGTTACAAACAGAACAAGAGCCCATCAGCAACACCGTTAATTTATTGCTAAAATTCTACGAGGATTAATTATAAATCCGTATTCCTTCATGAGAGGAATACGGATTTTTTGTTGGCTTCTAGTAAATGAGATACCCTTTTTTGCTGAAGGGTCTCTCTCCATTAAGTAGGAATTTACTTGATAAGGAATCACTTAAACTAGAATATTTTTCTCGCTTTCCCCCATACTAAACACTGTTATGGACTAAATGTATTTCATTTTGAGGAGACCCGCCATGCAGGAGAAAATTCATCGTTATCAATTGGCCATTATTATTTATATGATCCAAGTTGGTATTAGCATTTTTACCTTACCTCGAATTGTAGCAGAGGCATTTGGTACGAATGGCTGGATAGCCCTCTTGTTCGTTTCTTTCATCGGTGTGCTTAATATTCTGCTTATCGGTTTGGTCTTTCATTTTGGAAAGGATCGTACCATCTTTCAACTATTAGAAAAGTCTATTCCGAAGCTATTGCTTTTCCCTATATATATAGCGATAGCATTGTTATGGAGCTGTCTTGCCGTTCTTATTGCAAAAGATTTTGAACTTATTTTGCGCTTATTATACTACCCTACAATGCCTACATCCGTATTTGTTATTATGGCACTTATTTTGACTTATTGGCTCGTTCGGAGTGGGATTGTCCATATTGCGAGAACAACCGTTATTTTCATGGCAACTATCGTCATTGCATTAATATTATTATTTCCGCTTGCGGAGTTTAGACTTACTCGACTCACCTCATTTATCTTTGAAGGAGAGACTAGTCTCTTTACGGGTGGTTTACAAGTTTACTTTTCCTTTTTAGGATATGAGCTTTCGTTACTACTCATTCCTTACCTGACAAAAAAGAAATCTGCCTATAAACCTGTGTTATTTGGGCATCTATTAATTACGTTTATTTATTTAATCACTTGTTTTATTGCCTTTGGTTTCTTTAGTTTCCCTCAGCTGCTTAATGACACGTTTCCTTTATTAACAATGTTTGAGTATATCGAGCTTCCCTTTCTTGAAAGAATTGAAGGAATGATTTTTCATTTATTTATCTTTGAGGTCCTTGTTACGATTATCCTCTACTTTTGGGGAGCAGACCAATTTTTTAAACAAGCCATTCCTAAATTATCTTCTCGCTTTTCCATTTTGATTTTACTAATCATTGCCTTTATTCTGACGCTTTTCATTAAAATTACTAGAGAAGTTGAAAAATGGATTATGATTATCGGTTCAGGTGGGATTATAGTGGCCTTTGGCCTCCCTATCTTTATACTTCTTCTAATGGGGATTTCGAATATTGTTCATAGACTTAGAACATGACTAACGTCATAATCAAAAATCAATTTACGTGAGGTGAAGAAAATGTTTTCTATTATAAAGCGATGGTTGAAAAATGATAAAAAGCATGAATCAGAGTGGAGCAAGCAAAAAGCAAAAGACGAAGAAGACAATAAACCACCGACGTTTCCCCATATATATGAACAATTCACGGATTGCGACGATATGACGCTTAAGTCCTACCCTCATGTAGAAATTAAGCTACTGTATTTTGATTACATGGTTAATAAACAAGCACTGTTAAGTGATGTCCTATCAAAATTACAAGAATTATCCAAAGAAGAAATTCAGTCATTTCTAGACCATCACTCCTTTCAAGTAAGTCATAATAGTAAGGAAGTTACAAAGGCCATTTTAGAGGGAAAAGTAATTCTATTCCACCATGAAACCGTATATATATACTCCGTTACCATGCTTGAGTCACGTTCAATCCAATCAGCGGAAAACGAAACGATTATTACCGGTCCACACGATGCATTAAATGAACTAATTGACACGAATCTTTCTCTGATAAGACGAAGAATTCGTAGTTCCCATTTAAAAATCGTGAAGCTGTCTGTCGGAGAAATTGGGAAATCAAAAGTATTTCTTTTATACATCGAAAAAATCGCTAACGCAGATATCGTCGAAGAATTGAAAGAGAGAATTAATCATATAGAAATAGATGCGATTTATGACACGAATATGTTAATTCAACTAATCGATGAATCGCCTAACTCTCCTTTTCCGCAATACCATACAACGGAACGACCTGATGTTGTCGCTTCTAAATTAGCTGAAGGAAAAGTAGTCGGAATGATGGAGCATAGCCCATACGCGTTTAGTGCTCCTACTGATTTCTTTGATTTTTTTCAATCGGTGGATGATTATAATCAACGATGGCTCGTAGGAAGTGCAACAAGACTACTACGGTTTTTTGCTCTTTTCACCACATTATTTATTACACCTATATATGTCTCCATCACGACGTTTCATTATGAAATGGTACCTGACCTTCTCTTAATTAATCTCATTTCGTCTCGTAGCCAAGTTCCATTTCCCCCTATTTTGGAGGCTTTATTAATGGAATTTACGATTGAATTATTACGAGAGGCTGGAGCGCGTTTACCAACAAAAATTGGACAAACAATCGGGATTGTCGGTGGAATTGTCATTGGGTCCGCTTCTGTTGAAGCGGGAATAACGAGTAATATTCTCGTCATAGCGGTTTCGATTTCAGCGATCTCATCCTTCGTTATTCCTAACTATGTGATGAGTAATTCCATTCGAATTACACGGTTTGCTTTTATTTTAATTGCCGGAATTTTAGGCAACTTAGGTATTCTGTTTGCTGTTTCCTGCCTCATTATTCATCTTACTGGCTTAACGAACCTGAAATCGCCTTATTTATGGCCAATCTCTCCACTTAATACGGGTGGATGGAGAGATACGATTTTACGAGGGCCTTTTTCCGCTCTTACGAATCGTCCTAGTATAAATCATTCACAAAATAACACGAAAGAAAAATAAAGCGATTACCAAACATTAGATTCACTAAGATAGATTGTATGAAAGAACATTCACTATAGGAGGGAAATTATGCTCAAGTTGTTGTTACTACTATTATCATCCACTCTTCTATTAAGTGGTTGCTACAATAATTACGGCATCGATGACTTAGCGATGATTAATGCACTCGGATTCGATCTTTCAGAGGAGGAAGAAAACTATTTAAATATTACGGCAGTCTACCCTCATGCGATGGAAGATGAGCTTGTTTATGAGATATTACAAGCAACAGGCAATTCCACAAAAGATGTAGCAATAGAGATAATGGGACAAACAAGCCTAGAAATTGTAAACGGTCAGCTTGAGATTATGTTATTTGGCGAGGAATTAGCCGAACAGGGGATTTTCCCTATTTTAGAAACTTCGCTTCGCGATCCAAGCTTTGGCTCGCGAGTCGTCCTTGCCGTTGCAGAAGAATCCGCAAAAGGGATTCTTGAGACAAAATTAGAGGGACAGCCCAATATAGGTTTGTATTTAGAAGATATGATGGAAAAATTCGATAAAACCTTTATTTTTCCGTCTGTAAATGTATTCCAGTTCACTCGTTCTTATTACGATGATGGAATTGACCCTTTCTTACCCATCATTGAAAATATAGACAAGCACCTTTCATTTAAAGGATTCGCCTTATTTAATGAAGATAAGCTTGTGACCATGCTGCCGAAGGAACGGGCTGTCTTTCTATTTTTTTTAAGTGAAAACTTTCGAAAAGGTTTATTAGATATAGACTTAAAAAAAGGAGATCCTTCTCAACATATTCATCTTGCCTACGTCCAAAATAATCATAAAGTCAAAGTAAAAAGAAAGGAGGATAATTCCTTTTCCATTGATATTTCCATTGACTTCACTGGTTCCCTTGAAGAATATACAGGTGATTTAAAAATTGAAATCCCAGCCGATCAAAAAAAGTTAGAGGAAACAATCGAAGAGTTCGTCAATGAAGAAACGAAAAACCTTGTTGCTTTTTTACAAGAGAATAATGTTGATAATATTGGACTAGGTCAATATGTCAGAAGCCATCTTAGTTATGAGGAATGGACTAAGTTGAATTGGGATGAAGTATATCCGGAAATTGAAGTGTCTATCCGCTCAAATGTTCAGTTAGGAAACTTAGGAAAGTCGTACTAAGCCCATCCGTCGTACGACTTCCACTATTCATTTATCCTTTTGAAAAATCATCACGTGCTCTTTGACATAGACGGAGACTGATCATTCAAAAATGCTTTATATGTCGTAATTTTACCCTGAAGCATCTTTTCAGTGGATTGAAGATTTTCAAGCTGATCCTGAATAGAACGTTGATGCTCTTCTAATAACGCTAACCGTTCAAAAGTGGTATGCTCACCTTCACGAACGAGATCAGCATATTGTTTAATCTTTGCGATTGGCATTTGTGTTTCTTTTAATTTAAGGACAAATAATAACCATTTTAGATGGGATACCTCATACATTCGGTCCCCTGTTTTATTACGATTTGGAATAATAATTTTTTCCTTTTCATAATATCGCAATGTATGTGTGCTTACGCCAATCATTTTGGCCACTTCACCGATAGAATACATATAAGACCTCCAGATTGTAAATTGTTGGGCATAAAACAGTTGACTTAGAGTTCACTTTAACCATTATACTCTTATTAGTAACAACCATTCAATGGCTATTTATTAAGGAGGAAGAAAAATGAACTATACTGTTATTACTGGAGCAAGCTCTGGAATTGGCTATGAAACTGCCCTTGCATTCGCTGCTCGCGGGAAAAACGTCATCATTGTCGCACGAAGAGAAGAAAAGCTAGAAGAATTAAAAGCAACAATCCATCAGATCAATCCTGATGTGGATGTCATCATTAAACAATCTGATTTATCTATCTCAGAAAATGTATACGCCCTTTATGACAATTTAAAAGAATACACTATTGAAACATGGATTAATAATGCCGGCTTCGGAAATTTCGATCCTGTTGCCAAACAAAAGCTGCCTAAGATTGAATCCATGCTCCGTTTAAACAATGAAGCCTTAACCATTCTTTCCTCACTTTATGTTCGCGACTACTCTGAGGTTGAAGGAACACAGCTAATCAATATCTCTTCAGCAGGCGGCTACACCATCGTTGCAGATGCCATCACCTATTGTGCTACAAAATTCTACGTCAGTGCTTTCACAGAGGGTCTTGCCCAAGAACTGCAAGCAAAAGGAGCCAAAATGCAAGTCAAAGTGTTGGCACCAGCAGCGACCGAAACAGAATTCGCCCTGCGCTCCATGGATATTGACACCTTCGAATACGAAGGAACTATCCCACAATTCCACACTGCCAAAGAAATGGCACACTTTCTACTCGACCTATATGACGGAAATAAAGTAGTCGGCATTGTGGATGGACAAACTTATGAATTTTCGTTAAGAGATCCGATTTTCCCTTATGTTGGTCGTGTGAGGTAGTTTTATCAACGAGAATTCTTCCATTAGCTGGGGGAGTTCTCGTTTTATAACCTTAATGCTAGAAATGGAGCTTGAACGTAAAAACGCCAGGGCTTTATAATCAGTTTTTTAATTAAACGGCACACCACTATTCAAGTCTAGGTTTTGGGCATCATTTTCAAAAGGCGACTCCCCCTCAAACATAGAGATTTTAATTCCTATTGAACGGAAAGACCTTAAAATATCATCATATCCTCTTTCTAAATGCTCAACACCGGAGATAATGGTTGCCCCTTCTGACATCGCCCCTGCCATTATTAAACATGTTCCTGCCCGAACATCACTTGCTTTTAATACGGCACCCTTTAAATTTTCACTCCGACTTACAAAAGAGACTCCTTGTTTCACTTCAATTTTAGCGCCTAACCTTAAGAGCTGACTGCAATGATTAAATCTATGTGGATACACCTTTTCAGAGATTATACTTTTTCCGTGAGCTTTTAATAATAATGCCGTCATGGGTTGCTGTAAATCTGTTGGGAATAAAGGATACATTCCTGTTCTAATTCTTGTTGCTTTAAGGGGGCCTATATAGGTAGAGGTAATACTATTATTATTTAAACCTATGTCTATTTTTAATCCAATCTCTCTTAATTTACTAATGCAAGAAGACAAATGGTCTGGAATTACATTATTTACCGTTATCCTACCTCTGTTAAGGCCAGGAAACATTAGAAAAGCACCTGCAATCAATCTATCAGGTATTACGGAATATTTACCACCCTTAAGCTTGTTAACCCCCACAATGGTTATCGTATGAGTCCCAGCACCTGTAATCTTTGCACCTAAATGATTTAAAAAATTTGCTAAATCTACCACTTCTGGGTCTCTGGCAGCATTCTTTAAAATTGTTTTTCCCTCAGCCAAAACAGCAGCCATAATGGTATTCATGGTTGCACCAGATGTAATGGTGTCAAAATAAATTTGAGCTCCTACTAACTTTTCAGCCTCAATAATATATTCATTTTCTTTAAAAGTTACTGTTGCTCCCAAGGCAGTGAGCGCTTTAATATGCTGATCAATTGGCCGGGATACAAAGTTATCACCACCTGGGTAACCGATTGTTACTTTTTTCATTTTTTTTAATAAAGCACCAATAAAATAGTAGGATGCTCTATAAGTGGAACTTTTCACTGGATCAACATTTCCTGTTTGTACGTTTTGAGGATGTATTACTATTTCATCGTTTTGCCACAAAACATCTGCTCCACATTTTTTCATTAATTCACAAATAATCTTATTATCATATATCTTTGGAATATTATGTAATGTGACCTTGTCATCAGAAAGCAATGTGGCTGTTAAAATTGCCAATGAACTATTTTTAGAGCCTGGAATATTGATTGTCCCATTTATTGGACCTGATTTTTCTACTCTTAACCATTTCATTATTATTAACTCCTCGTATTAATTTCTTTTTCTTTCATTATTCATATAGTCATATTACATTTTTATTCTGTTTTTTTCAATATTTTTCATTTTTTGTTTTATGCTTTTCTAGTATGTTAAGTGAAATGTTTTTGTAAAATTTTTAATTCTAGATTATATTTACGATGGTTTTTAACTAGTCAACAATAGACATTTGAGGTACAAAGAAGTGGACTTTGAGAACAAGCAAAATAGAGAGGGTTAAGGCAAGACTATTAGTAAAGAAACTAATAAGGTTAATAGCAGGATGAAATAACAACTTCCTAATACGTTATAGGGCATGAAGTTTACTTAATCGTTATGGAGAGAAGAGTTGGAGAAATTATGCATAAAATCAATGGACTGGTTTTGAACTATTGGGAATCAAGGAAGCAATTAAGGTAATTAATTCAGCAGTAGAAATTGAGTGAAGGAATAGGAAGGTAGTGGTAGAGCATACCCAATAACTAAGGGAGATTATGTAGTAGATTTTTCTTGGGGGAAAATGATTCTAGACGAAAAGGCTCACATTACGAGGTTAATGAGTTCTTCCTGGACTAACTGTTCCAGGAAGAACCTTTGTTTTTTAAAAACCATTATAAGTAGGTTGGACTATAGCAGCACTATAGTGAATCTACATGAGCAATCTTTATATTAATATTCGAATTGTTAACATAATTTATAAACTCACTTGGAGCTTCAGGATCGAGAATTATAGAATCAATAAGTTCTAATGGGGCTGCGTGAGCAAACATATCTACTCCTATTTTATAACTAGGAGCTAAACAAACTCTTTCTCGAGAAATCTGACAAATTGTTCTTGTAAAACTAGCTCCTTGAGGAGAGGCAGTTGTAATTCCCCGCTTTGAAATACCTCCACCGGTTACAAAGCAAACATCAATAACAAAATTTTTAATGAAGTCGATAGAAATTGTATCGGTTATGCTTCCAGAAGAGTTTATGATACCTCCTATGAGCAAGGTATCTATATTTTCAAAGTCCTTTAATTTATTTGCAATTACGATAGAATTGGTGATTACCGTCAGTTTAATATTGGTAGGGAGATGTTTTATCATCCCGAATTGTATTCCAGCTGCCCCTATAAAAATGGTATCGTTTTCTTTTATGAAACACTCAGCAGCAGTTTTAGAAATTGCGTCTAAGCTAGGAGAAGGGTCTTTATATCTTTCACTTTCAGGCTTAGGAGATGTTCGTACTTTTAAAGATGGTATGGCACCGCCATATGTTTTCTTTAATTTATTTTGTTGTTCAAGTATTGTTAAATCACGTCTAATTGAATCTAATGACACATCAAAAATTTCAGCCAATTCTTTAACAATCACTCGTCCATCATTTTTCAATAATTCTATAATTTTTTCTCTTCTTTCTTCTCCCATCATAAAAATTGCTCCATTTCTATTCGTTAGTATTCACTGATTATACCAACAATAAAATAAGTAATCCAGATTTGAAATAGCAGAATAGTTCTTAGCAATAAGAGATTCTTACTTGAGTGTTAGTGGTGTAGGAAAGCACCCTAATCCCTTTATATATTTATCTAAAGATATTTTGCATATATGAGCCAAATTGATAAAGGTTCTTGTCTATAAGAAAAGAAATGCTTCTTTTTTTCCGAAATGAAAGAGTTGAGTTCATTATACAATTTTGAAATAATTGTTACTAAATAGAATGGGATAGTTGAGGAGTGATTTTCGGTGCAGAATATTGAGATAAGAAGGCCACGAAGTGAGGACAGTATAGAACTAAATCAATTTTTTAGTACAGTCATTAAAGATACCTTTGCAAAAGAAGGTTTATCGGAGATGCATGATTTTATAGAAAATGAAATTGAAAATAAGAAACAATACTTAAAATGTGACCTTGATAGCAATGGGGAAAATCGCTATTTTCTAATTGCTATAGATAAAAATAGTCATAAAATTATCGGTACAATTGCCTGCGGTCCAGCTAGTGAGCTGATTATTAGCTGCACTGGTAGAGCGTTGAAAGAGTTGTATGAGGTAGGAACTATATTTATACATCCAGACTATCAAAAACGTGGGATTGGCACTTTACTAATAAACGAACTATTTCTTACCTTTCAGAATAGGGACATCAAAGAATTTTGTTTGGATAGCGGATATAAAAATGCACAGAAAGTATGGATGAAGAAATTTGGCAAGCCTGATTACTTACTGAAGGACTACTGGGGCGAGGGACGTGATCACATGATTTGGAAGAAAAGCACTCATGATATGGCCATTAATTTAAGAAATGATAATCGTTAGCTTTATCGGTATTTCGTTTTTATCAACAAGGGAAGGTTGTATAGAAAGCTCTTTTCGCATCCTTTGTTGCTTCTAACCAAAGAATACCGGAACTTTGGGTTTCGATTGTTTATTTATCCTTTTTTAAGCTTGAATTCGAAAGGAGCATGTGAACACACATTATTCAGGCTTCTAAAACACGTTCGAAAAGCAACAATCTTTTTGAATAAACAACCTCTACCAAAAAAATCGATCTTAAAGCCTTTTTCAGCTTTTAAGATCGATTTTCTAATTAAAAGGAAGGCAGCTCACTTAGGTTATTTTCTTTCAAGCCGTCTGGTTCACTTCGAATAATATCCCTTCCATAACGATGAATGACATCAATATTTCTTAAATTACCTGCCTTCGCTTCCTCAAGAGCAGTAATATAATCCAGTTCACGCCCACTTTCAGTCTTAAATGCAATTAAATCGTCTTCCGCATTTCGACGAACGGCTACGATTTTCTCTGCCTCTGATGGAATCTCTTCTGCCATTTCTGCCTTAGCTTGAGACATTCCTTGTTGTTTATACTCTTCATAAATTTCTTCAAACCCTCTTTCACCCATAAAATCACCTCCTGAACATACGTTTAGTATTTGCAATTGGTGGCCCACTTATGAATTTTCCACTTTTCTGCTTAACTTGATATATTGACTTGGAAGGTTGAATAAAATGAATGTAGGTCTCCTCTATGTTAGACATATTCATACGGACTGGCTTTTTTTCGAAGAAATGGGTGAGGTTGCATGTGCTATCCAAGTACTTAAAATTAGCACCAATAACCTACTACTTCTATATAAAGTTCTAGACCATTCATTTAAGTTAATGACCTAGAAATGGGTTAAATATCTTTTGGGTGCTTCAGAAACTCAGGGAGCATAATTTGTAATAGAGCAGAAAATAAATATAGCACTAATCCATATGAAATGTTCTGATTAAAATCATTTGCATTCCCGAGAATAATCAGTAGCGGACCAACCGTTATACAAATAAAGACGACTATATGAAAGGCCACGCTGAACCTATTCTCAAAGGTTTTTGAAAAGGCTTGAAAAAGATTCTCCTTTAAGAAGGTTGTAATGACAAACCCCGCTATCCAAATTCCTAATAAGAAAATCCATGAAGAATTCCCCGCTTGCCAAAAATATTTAATTATTGGCTGAGCAAACAAAAAAGAAAGACTAAATAACAAACAATAGCTTTGAATTGAAAAGTATCTTGCTTTAAGTTCAACTAGTCTCCATGCTAATACAATAATAATGATTAATATGATGGACACAACGCCATTCATTATAAATTGAGGAGTATACCATTCTGGAACAGCACTACATAAAAATGTAACAATTAAAATAGAAGCCGTTACATGTAGAATCCTGCTTTCTTTGAAAGAAAGATTGTTCTTCTCATCCAAAAATATCACTCCTTCCCGATTTCAATTTAGCTCCTAGTTCACTGACTTTATTTCTTATTTTTCTAATTGCCTATAAAATTGGATGCTTTTTTATATCCTGTTTTTCGAACTAGCACAAGAAAGGTAGCAAAGCATTTCCCCATACTATTTTTCTTCTAACTCTCTTATGAGAATAATTTTTCCTATAATTTCTATATATTTACTATTAGATAGTGCGAAATTCTCTTATTAGAAAAGCAAAAACCTTGAAATTTTTCTTTCCAAGGTTTTCTTCTCATCTAATTATTCATATACTTCTTCAAGATATTTCAGTTTAGGTCCATATCCCTTTTGAGGAATTTTGCTCTGAAACACTTCAATCAGTTTTTTGTCCGCTATGCTTTCGTAGGTTACCGTTGCTTTAACTTCTATTCTCCATTTGCTTGTAGATAAGTTAATCTCGATATCTTCAGGGTTAGCATCGTTAGCACTAAGGATAGATTGAGCTGCATTCATTATTTCACTATTAACCCCAGAAAAATTAGCTTTAAAAGAATCTTTCAGTTCAGGGTGATCGTCTATTTCACCTGGTAATACATCATTTAAAGCTTGCAGGTAGGAAATATCAGAGTCTTTTCCCGAGGCAACGTATTCCTGCTGTTTCTCTTCAATTTGCTCGTTAATGGTTTTACCACCATCTAATTCTTTCTGTTGCATCGAAATGTCATCCCAATCAAATTCTTCAATTGTTTTTGTAGTTTCTTCTATTAATACGGAAGTAGCCGCAAACGCTGCTTGCTCTACAGCACTATTTGCCTGAGATTGAACCACGTAGATCTTTGCAATATTCGCCACAATAAGAAACACAATAGCCACGATTCCAAACAACCAAAGAATAAAGAAAATTGAATTTCCTTTTTCGTTATCTACATACTTTCTCATTCCACCAATACCTGACCCACTACTGATTGGTCAAATGTTAAAGCAGTCTCATCTTTCCATTGCTTAGGGATAAAGACGAGGGGGTGCTCTACTTTAACGATTAGTTCAAACTTCCCGTTCACATCAGGAATAATTGACATTTCATCATACGTAATAACGTTACTTGTACCAATCGCCTTTTTAACAGTGTTCTCAGCCTCTAAAACGTCCTTAGTTGCTGAATATGATTTAGCTCCTTCGTTCACTGCAGTTTTTACTGTATAGATAGCATACCCTGACGCTACAACTTGCCATAGGAGAAGAAAGAACATAAAGAAGAAAGGGAGAATTCCTAAAAATTCAAATGTGAGAGCACCTTTTTCGTTTTTTATTTTTTTTAAGAACTTCCTCATTTTAACCTCTCCTAATTTTCTTCTAGTCGATTAATTTTGAATTGTAGATACCATACGTGAAATAAAACCAACCAAACTGATTTAATATCTGTTTCACTATAATGATACTCAATTACATCTTTCACTCTAAATATAGAGTAATATAACAAACCAATAAAATAGTACGTTAATATAAGATTAATTGATTCAATGACAGTCTCTCCGTAAGGCGTAAGAAATACTCCTCCAATTAAATTAATGAGAAACGAGAGAATCAAGTACACTGCAAATACAGTCCACCATTTAAAGGGAATATAAGAATTAATTGTACTTTCACGAAAAGCTTTTCGTCTTCTCAAAAACCAAAATGATAAATAAATACCTGCTGTAATAATTGTAAATAACACAACAAGAAATACGTTCGTTTTCTTCAATGGTAAACTTCCAACAGGTTTATCCATAGAAGTCTCCCCTTTCACTCTTATACTTAATTGTGAGATAAATATACATTAGAGGAAATACCGCTATATTAATGAGCGCTCTAGAAAACACGAACACATAATGATTATTGTCAAATGAATTTAACAAAAATGAAATACCTGCCCACACAAGTAGATTAATACTCACTATTAAAAGTAAATCAATTAGAATAAAAATATTTTCAGCTAACAATACTCTTCCTAGCTTTCTAAATACACCTGAAACTTTCTTTTGATCAACAAATAATGGGAAAACTACAAGTGAAACCAAGCATATTATCGTTGGAATAAATGCTAACCCTAGCCCCCATACCGCTATTAAATAGAAGCCGCTCGTAAACATAACGATTAATCCAAATTCATTCACAAAGATTTTTACTAGTTCTGTAATAGACAGCGATTCTTCATCATACAAATCTTGCATTGTGATTCTGACAAAAGGTGGGTATAGCAAGGTGAAATTGATAATGATTAAAAAAGCTGCGTAAATATATGAATTTTCCATATTCATTTCTGTCAAAATATATATCATTGCTTGAAAACAAAAAAATGATACAGGAAATACAATTGTCAACCCAACAAGCAATATCATTAATAAGTTTCTATTGTAAATACTTAAGGTTTCTCTAAACATAATCTTTTCTCAACTTTCCAATTATGAATTCCTTAGAGAATAAGGCAGTAATCAACGCAACCGAAGTACTCAATAATAAATTATTACTAATCTGAGCAGGATTAGCTAATACATAAATATTAAAAATAAAATAAGCGACTACATAATTTATTACAGTTAATGTAATACTCCCCAAAAAGGCCGCTGTATATGGTGTTTGAATGTTTTTGAATGGTGCTAACAATCCTATTAATGCATTAGTAATAAAAAACTGTACAAGGATTATGATTGGGATTGAGCCTATATTAAAAAAGCCAATAAAAAATGAAAATAGAATCGTAATTAATAATACGATGCCTACTGATTGAATTAGACCTTTGAAATTAAACATGTCTACCTCCATTTTGTGCATGCTTTCTCATTCTTTTAATTCATCCATTCGCTGAGGTGTAATTAGAAGAATTGGTGCTATAAAAAGAAACAATAGTGCTAACATAAAACTGAATATCGCAACTGTGAATGCATCCGGATTGGATGATAGGTTCGCATTAAAGAATAAAATCGTACCGAACCCGATAATAAGAGAGCTGAATAGTAAATAAACCTTTCCAAGTCCCGTTTTTGATGGATTCTGGACGCCTATAGCTATTTTTTCAGAATAAATATAAGGAAAGATTGACATTACGATAATTAATAATAGCCCTAACCAAAAAATAAATGTACCTGCAAATACTCTAAATAAAGGTATTGCAAAATAAAATGATAAAGTGACAATCATAACATAGGAAAGTAATGAAAAATATCTCACACTATGACGGCGATTGCGTCGCCATAGCATGGTGAAAATCAAACCTCCAATTAAAGCTAATATCATATTGAATGTTAATAACATCCAGTTTTCTTCAGGAACAAAACTTGTTAAAAAGCCCATTAATATTAATAAAAAGGTTGTTTGAATAATTCTACTTTCCTTAAAGGTAACTATTTTTCCAGTCAATTATACCACCTACTCCTTTACAGACGGAGGAAAGGATTGCGAAGAGCGGCTAAACCATCAGACAACAATTTCGACCCTTTTTTCTTTGTCCATTTATATCCAGACTTAGCTAAGTTAATTCCTCGATCATATACTTTTTTAACCAATTTAGTGGTTCCTGCTTTGAAGCGCCTTCCAATGCTAGTTCCATTTATTAGGTAGGTAGTAAAGAGACCTGCTCCTAAACCAACACCGGCTCCTATAATAGTACCCACTACTGGAACTGTAGACCCTGCTAAAGCACCAACAGCCATACTGGATGCCACGCTACCAATTGCTGTAGATCCTACACCAATCGCAACATCTGTAGTTAAGGAAGCTGCAAAATCTGTACTAGCTAGTCCCTTTTCTCGTTTTGAAGCATCGTCACTAAATCCATAATCATATATGGAATTAAAGGATGTTAGTGCAACGTTTGCAGGTCCGCCAAGTTTTTTAATATTGCTACCTTTCCAGAAGCTTTTGGAAAATGGAGACCATGATTCTTTAAACGAATTCATTGTAGTAGTTCGAACATTACTCCAAAATCCCGACGTACTGGCTAATGATTTACTTTTTAAGAAATCATTAAATCTATCTTTTCCAATACGACGGGCATTTTTATGAAAATATGCGTCTTTTCCGTCAGATTTAAAAGTTTTATATCTTGTGTAAAACCAATCAGCAATTTTATTGTTAAGTTTGTTTTTTCCATAAACGGAATACTTCCCATTACCTAAATCTTTAAATTGGAATCCAGCATAGTAAGATGCACCAGCTTGTGCTATTTTGTCTCCAAAGCCAAGTACATACCTTTTGTAATCTTTGAGGCCTCCAATAAGATTGCCCATCAATCCTCTCTCACTATCTGTACTACTTACAAATAGATTTAATAATGAAGGATTTTGGTCTCCGCTGCTAGTACTACCGCCTTCTGTTATGACACCTTCACCACTTGCTCCATTACCTCCTCTTAGGGCATCACCGTTTCCATTCGAAGCCCCTCCCTGCAGGGCTGTTCCGCTCCCATCTGGGTCTCCTCCTTGAAGGGCATCACCGCTTCCATTCGGATCTCCTCCTTGAAGGACAGTTCCGTTTCCATTCGCATCTCCCCCTTGAAGGGCATCACCACTTCCATTCGGATCTCCTCCTTGAAGGGCTGTTCCGCCTCCATTCGGATCTCCTCCTTGAAGGGCTGTTCCGCCTCCATTCGGATCTCCTCCTTGAAGGGCTGTTCCGCCTCCATTCGGATCTCCTCCTTGGACAGCATTACCTGAGCCAGACGTAGAGCCAGGCCCGATTGGCTCTCCTGGGGTGAAGCTTTCACCATTAAATGAAAAGTCCGGAAGCGCTGGTGGAGCATTCGGAATAATAAAAGTGCCGTTCGTTAACGGAAAATTCTCCAAGATTGGCTTTCCCGAATTTATTGTTTCACCGTCATTATACGATTCTCCTGGTTTAATTGCTTCCCCTGGTTGAAGAACGTCACCAGGTACCAAGAATTCCCCTCCGCTTATCGGACTTCCTGGGGTGATCGCCTTACCTGGGGTGATCGCCTTACCTGGGGTGATAAACGAACCAGCCATACTTACCACAGGAAACACGTTCCAAAACAATATCGTACAGGTTAAAATTAGACTAAAAAGTCTCGTTAAGTTCATTAAGTTTTCACCCCAACATTATTGAGTGTTAATCTCGTATTTCTCTTCTAATGCCTTTTTCGCTTCTTCGTAATTTTTCTCATTTAAACTCTTTAACTCTTGATTAAATTTAGATATTTCTTCATCAATCCACTTATGATACTTATTATTTTTTTCTTCGAGGTAAATTCTTGATTCATTGTCCATATATCCATGCTCGTAAAATGTATACATAAGAAGATTTATTTGAAGTCTTTCATCTGTCACTTTTACTTGTTCATCTGTTATATATCCAAAAATATCTAAAGAATTTTTTGTTTCTTTAATATCAATGGACTGCTCACCTTTTTCCTTCCATTCATCCCAAGCCTTTGCAATCTCATTGATTTTATCTAGCTCAGATTTCAGTTCAGTTTGATCCTTTACATTTTGATAGATTCCCTCAGTGGATTCAGCAATTTCCTTTAACTGCTGTTGTCCTTCTGCATTCACATTAAACCCAATGACATTAATAATTGGACTAACATTCGAGTTATATAGTTCTTTAGCTGCTACTAAAGGGTCCTGATCACATGTCTCAATTCCATCACTAACTAAATAGACAATATTCGTATTATTTTTTCCATCGTATTTACTTAAATCTTTTTTCGCTTCATTGAGAGCAAGGGTTATAGGGGTCCACCCTGTTGGATTTACTTGGTCAAGAGCTGTTTGAAATTTAGAAGTTTCATAGATATTGATTGGGTAGACAATTTCAGAACTTTTGCAGGAAAGCTCTTTAGCAGAATCTGCGTTGCTCCCTTTATGACCATAAACTCTAAGCCCAACCTTTGCCCCTTCAGGTAACCCTTCTACAAATTTTAAAATTTCTTCTTTGGCCGCCTCCATTTTGGTTTTGCCGCCTACATCTTGCGCCATACTTCCAGATGCATCAAGAATCACTTCGACATTTAAGTTCTCTTTAAATTGATAACGGGAATCCTCAATTTGAGGATTTCCTAACGATTGAAATTTAAGTTGCTTTATTAAACTTTCAGGGCCTTCATAATCTTGTTGCACTCTTTCCAATAACTCTTGATAATAATAATCCAGCTCATTTGTAGAAGGATTATCTTTAATATCTGGCAAATCATTAAAACGTTCCACTGCCCTTTCTTTGTCTTCATTTGTTAACGTCGGAATATACTCTGAATCCTTCCCTGCAGGTAGAGCTTCTAATTCTTTATACGTAGTTGGCAATGGTCTTACCTCTAAGTCTTCTGTCTGATTCTTTTCTAACGTTTCTTCTGTAGACTCATTAGAAGATTTTTCATTATTGCTAGAAGCTTGTTTTGTCGCATTTTGTTCTTCTTTTGTTTCTTCGTTACTGCAACCTACTATTAATAACAAGATCCCTATAAATATTGGTAGTATTCTTTTTAATAATCTTCCACTAAATGCTTGGGAAAAGCTCGCTTTATTCATCAGGTTTTCACCACTACTTTATTGAGTGTTAATCTCGTATTTCTCTTCTAGTGCCTTTTTCGCTTCCTGGTAATTTTTCTCGTTTAAACTCTTTAATTCTTGATTAAATTTAGATATTTCTTCATCAATCCACTTATGATACTTATTATTTTTTTCTTCGAGGTAAATTCTTGAATCATTGTCCATATATCCATACTTGTAAAATGTATACATAAGAAGATTTATTTGAAGTCTTTCATCTGATACTTTTACTTGTTCATCTGTTATATATCCAAAAATATCTAAAGAATTTTTTGTTTCTTTAATATCAATGGACTGCTCACCTTTTTCCTTCCATTCATCCCAAGCCTTTGCAATCTCATTGATCTTATCAAGCTCAGATTTTAGTTCAGCTTGATCTTCTACATTTTGATAAATTCCCTCAGTGGATTTAGCAATTTCCTTCAGCTGCTGTTGCCCCTCCCCATTAACATTAAAGCCAATGACATTAACAATTGGACTAACATTCGAGTTATACAGTTCTTTAGCTGCTACTAAAGGGTCCTGATCACATGTCTCAATCCCATCACTAACTAAGTAGACAATATTCGTATTATTTCTTCCATCGTATTTACTTAAATCTTTCTTTGCTTCATTGAGAGCAAGGGTTATCGGGGTCCACCCTGTCGGTTGAACACCATTTAGTGCAGATTGGAATTTTGATTCAGTAAACGGTTCAATTGGATAGACAATATCGGAGCTACTGCAGGATAATTTTTTATCACTGTCAGCATTACTTCCTTTATGCCCATATACTCTTAATCCTACATTTGCTCCTTCTGGTAATCCTTCCACGAAGTTCATGATTTCTTCTTTGGCAGCTTCCATTTTGGTCTTTCCACCTACATCTTGCGCCATACTTCCCGAAGCATCAAGAATCACTTCGACATTTAAATTCTCTTTAAATTGATAACGGGAATCCTCAATCTGAGGATTTCCAAACGATTGAAATTTAAGTTGCTTTATTAAACTTTCAGGCCCTTTATAATCTCTTTGCAATCTTTCCAATAACTCTTGATAATAATAATCCAATTCATTGGAAGAAGGGTTATCTTTAATATCTGGCAAATCTTTAAAACGTTCCACTGCCTTTTCTTTGTCTTCATTTGTTAACGTTGGAATGTATTCAGAATCCTTCCCTGCAGGCAGAGCTTCTAATTCTTGATACGTAGTTGGTAAGTGCCTTACCTCTAAGTCTTCTGTCTGAGGCTGTTCTATCGTATCTTCTGTAGTTTCTTCTATTGCCTTATTAGAAGATTTTTCACTATTGTTAGTAGTTTGTTTTGTTGCATTTTGTTCTTCTTTTGTTTCTTCGTTACTACAACCTATGATAAATAAAGAGCTTGCTATCAATATTGGCAGTATTGTTTTAAAATATTTCATGTCTCTGCCCCCAATTAATGATTATTCCCCAACCATGCTAGAAATCTTTTTGAAGATATTGTTAATGATATCTGTAACACTTCCCGAACTTGAACTAACCGCAGTCGAAACAATCCCTAACACTAAAATAAGTAATGCAGCTAACCCCAACCATTCTAATGATTGAGCTCCTCTTTCGTTCTTCACCGGGTTTGTTAGTTTCACATAAAGTGCTGTTAATTTTTTCATCATCATTTTTTTCTCTCCTTAAAGTTAGTTTTATTTACTGAAACATTTGTAAAATGTTTCGGTTTTCACTAAACATATTTATAATCATCAAGCCACCGATTAAGATGAGTGCAGATGGCAAAACTAGAAATGTCGTAATTAAAGTTACTTTTGGGGAAGCCTTAGCAGCCTTCTCTTTGATCATTTCTTTTTTAATTTTCCGCATTTCTTCGGCTTGTAGTTTGAAGGTTTTAGATATAGGAACTCCCAATCTTTCACCTTGTATTAGTGATTTTATGAGTAATTGAAATTCTCTACTGTCATTTCGTTCTAACAAGGTGTTATATGCTTCATCTCTTGGAACACCTACACTCAATTCCTGAATGAAACGGCCAAACTCTTCCTTAATGGGTCCTTCAAAGTATGGAACAATATCCCTTAGGGCTTGATCCAGCCCTACCCCCGCTTGAAGAGTAACACTCATGGTGTCGAGAAAATCTGGCAGTTGAAACGATAAACCCTCTTGACGTTTTTTTGCTTTCCCATTTAACCATAGGATAGTTGCCCCATACCCTGCCAAGGGATAAAGAATCACAGCAACCTCTGAGAATGGTAATCTCAAAACGAGGCATAGACCGCCAACTATTAAGCCGATTACAAGAAAGAACATCTTTAATCCTTGAAAACGTTGAACGGTTAGTCCATATGGATGCCCCGCTTTAATTAATAACTTCTGAATATCGTGATCTTCACTGAAGAAATTCACCCTTTGTCCAATCGCAGAAAAATCATCTGCGTATTCAAAAATTTTAGTGAGCATCTTTTCTTTTCTTGTAATCTTCTTTTCAAAAGAGTTATAAATATATGTTTTTTCTTCTATTTCTTGTTTCAGATTATCTTTATAAATGATATACGTATAGAAACTTCTCAAGCTTAACCCTAGGAACAACAAGGTTAAAACTAGGAATATAACGATTAATCCATCCATCGCCTCACACCTTAATATTGGTTACTTTTTTAACGAGGATAAACGTTAATAAAGTACCGCCTATGAATAGTAATAACAAAATGATACCGAGTCCCGTAAACAAAGGATCGAGGAAGCCATCTATAATATTGTTCATCATTAAAACCAAGAAAATGGGAATAACAGGGACGATATACGCAACATACCGTTGCTCTGCTGTCATTGTTTTTATCTCTTGCGTTAAAATCTTTCGTTCTTCTAGCGTTTGCCCCATTTCATCTAGAACGGAGAACAAATTTCCTCCCGCTTTTTTCTGGATGAGAATTGTAGCAACAAATAATTTAAATTCCCGATTCTCAATTCGTTTTTCCATCGATCGAATCGCTGTATTAAAATCGATTCCCAATGAAATTTCCTGAGCTAAACGTTTGAATTCTCCCTTTGCAGGTTCATTTACTTCCTGTGCCACTAGTTGAACGCCTTGATTTAACGTCATCCCAGATCTCGTTGCATTAGCAAGAAGGCGGCAAATTTCAGGTAATTGTTCAACCAGTCGTTGTTTCATTTTGTTTTTTCTCAGTAGGAAAAGGAGTCTTCTTCCCCCTTCGAGAAAAAGAAGAGAGACAAAGATACTGATTAAAAAGCTAAGGCTGAAAAAATTCATAAGTACAATGACGATTCCCATAAAAGCAACAAACTGGGCAGCAAAATATTCAGATGGAGTAAGAGGGATACTGGACTCCCTAAGTTTCTCAAAAATCGGCTTTGCCGTTTCCGTTTGGTCAAACTTGTCTCCTAAAAGTACGATATAGCTTTTTCGTTTTTCACCATTACTGTAAAAATCGGTTACTTGCTTTTTCCATTCTCTTTTTTCCTTTCGATAATCCAAATAAAAGCTTATGGCAATGATGAATAAAAGAGATGAAAGGGTGGCAATGGCAGCAGGTATCATGTACTCACCTCCTCAAAAATAGGGGTGAAGGCTGATTCAGAAATGTTATTTCCAAAAACATTTAATCTTTCCAAGCATTTAGGAACATATCCTGTGGCAGTATAATAGCCTTCGATGGAACCATCCTTTTTCATCCCAGTTCTTTTAAATGTAAAGATTTCCTTCATTTCATGACGACCATCAGGATGCTTCATAACTTCTGAAATAGAGATTATTTTCCTTGTTCCGTCTGTTAATCGCGTGGCTTGGATAATAATATCCAATGCTCCTACAATATATTCCCTGACGATATTAGAAGGAAGATCCATTCCAGCCATGACAACCATTGCTTCTACACGTCTCAAAGCATCTTCAGGAGAGTTGGCATGTACCGTCGTAATTGATCCTTCATGCCCTGTATTCATAGCCTGGAGCATATCAAATGCCTCACCACTACGAACCTCCCCGACGATGATGCGATCAGGTCTCATACGTAAGGCATTCTTTACTAAACTTCGTATGGTTACTTCCCCTCGCCCTTCCACATTCTCGGGTCTTGCCTCCATACCGACAACATTTGGACGATCGAGTCTAAGCTCAGCTGAATCTTCTATTGTTATAACCCTTTCACCATAAGGTATAGATGCAGCAATTACATTTAATAGGGTCGTTTTTCCGGAGCCCGTACCACCTGAGATTAGTATGTTCAGTTTTGATTTAACAACGGCCTCTAGAAAATGGGCCATGCTAGCGTTCAACGAATTGAAGCTTAATAAATCATCCATTTTAAAAGGGTCAGCTCTAAATTTTCTGATAGAAACAAGCGTTCCATTTAAACTGATAGGTGAAATAACGGCATTTACACGACTCCCATCAGGAAGTCTTGCATCTACCATCGGTGAACTCTCATCAATACGCCTACCTAATGGGGCAACAATTCGATCTACGACATGTCTCACGTGTTCATCATCACGAAACTTAATATTACTAACCTCTAATTTACCGAGTCTCTCAACATAGACTTCTTCATACCCATTAATGAGGATCTCCGTTATCGTTTCATCGTTGATTAAAGGCTCCAAAGGACCAAATCCTACTGCTTCATCGAGAATTCGAGAGATTAATAGCTCTTTATCATGTCGTGAAATAATCACTCTTTCCTCTGACATGAATTGAGAAACCAGCTGTTCGATTTTTAGCCTCATCTCACCTTGAGTCAGTTGGGTGAGTGCTTCAAGATTCGTATCTCTAAGCAACCTTGCTTTATAATGTTCTACAAGGTCGTCAACTAAATGATTTTCATACTCATACGTTGTCGGCCTGTTCTTCTTTATTTTTTCTTTTCGTTTATCAAATAGGGACGACAATCTCTTTTCCTCCTATTTTAGAACTGCCCTAGTGAATTTTCTAATATCCTTCGCAAAAGGGATCAATCTCTTTTCATTTGGAGATTTCCTCACTGGCTCACCTTTATTAATAAAGGTTTGCAATCCTTTTAAATCCCTTCTAATAGCTGCTGTAATCGGAAATCTAAGAATATCCTTTAAGTCACCTTCCTGCAGCTCGTTTTCTTTGGAAGTCTCATTTAGAACGATTTCCAATCGAGATTGAAGGTCTATTCCCAAACGAGTGCACAACTCCTCGTAATGCTTAAGTACTTTTAGTGACGAAGTTTCAGGGTATAGAACATAATATATCTTGTCTGATTCTTCCATTGCTGTGACCATTAAATGATTAATATCGGAAGGTAAATCGATAATGACATAATCAAATGACCTTCTGCATGTCCTAAGCAACTTAGCAATAAACTGATCATCGAGTGTTTCCCCTACTTCTGCATCACAGGGGCTTACTAGTATCTCTAATTGCGAATGTGTTTCAGTTTGAGAGACATTCCTAACATGGCTTTCATTTAACTCTTCGATAACCGGTGTTAAATCCGCTATTGATCGATTCGTTTCAATCGACATCATCGTTTCAATGCCACCATACTGTATATTGAAATCGATTAAAATTACCTCTGCAGCTGATTCAAGTTTCAGTGTTTGGGCGAAAGTTGAGGAAATGATCGACTTTCCGCTCCCCCCCTTACCGCTATAAAAGGAGTATATTTGACCTCTACCCTTCCCAAAGACCACCGTACTTTCTTCTCGATTACTTTTTTTCATTTCATAGTTCTTTTTAATCGTCGGGAATCTGCTAAGAAATAATGACATTTCGTCAGGTAATACAAAGAAATCTTCCGCACCCGCTTTTGAGATATTTCGCAGTATAGTAAAATCTGAATCTCTTGCTAAAAAAATAATATAGGTAGAAGGGTTAACTGATTTAATATATTGGATAAGTTCGACTGAATTATCATTATTTGATTGTACAAAAACGATAATATCTCTTGTTTGTCTGTTGACTTCTCTTACTGTATCTTCAGCAGAAATGACAGACAAGCTACTATCCTCTTGATCAAGAGTGTTCAAGACTTGATTCGTAACTACGTCATCTTCACTAACTAGTAGAATATCAAGATTCGTTTCCATTTGATGCGTCTCCTTGATTTGATTCATTTGGTTTGTTCTCATCAACAGGTTTTTGTTCTACAGGCTGTTCGTTTTTCTGCGATCCAGCTTCCGGCTTAGACTCTACTTGTTCTTCTGATGGCAAATCATTTTTACCGACATTTGCCTTTAAGATTCTCATATGCTCAGCATAGTTTTGCATATGTATTAGCTCAGGAGCTTTTTCCTCTGGAACCTCAACAGCTACCCCCGCAAAATTCTTCTCATCTCCTTCAGCATAGGAAACCGGAACATCCTTCATAAACAGCTCTGTTTTTCTTTCTCCATCTACCTCAGATGAAACGATGATATCAATTCTATCTAGCGCCTCGATGACTTGATCGAATTGAACTTTGTCATTTCTGTAAATCGCTACAAGTCGGTTATCTTCATTATTTAAGTTAGAAACAGGTTTAATCATGTTTTTTGTAATGATGTCACCTTCTTTAAGAGGAACGACTGAAGCTCTGTTCTCCAATTGTTGTTTCCCTGTAATGTGTGATTCTGTAACGAATTTATTAGGTATCTCCATTACGGCAATTTGACTTTCCTTAATGGGAGTTCTTGACGGGATATCACCTTTTGCCACATAAATCTCCGTCATTCCACCTAATTCAGAATTTAGATCTTTAACTTTGTTGTAGACTAAGTAGCCTACACTTAAAGCTAACAGAAACGCTAAAAACAAGAATATAAATGCTCTTTTTTTGGACTCAATCATTCCCAGTGTCACTCCATTGCAAAGTAAAATATTATTGGTTTCAAGTTTTCAAAAGGTTTGGTATAGAAGTTTGAAGTCGGTTCGTTTAGGGCAAAATCTTTTCTGAAGTGGATGAACCACTCTTTGCCTTCTTTCCTTCCACACTGTATCTATGAATTAATAATTTTCAAATCCGATAGTATGTAATTTGAATATTATGGAATTTATTATACCTAATTTAATCTCAGAAACCTATAATTTGTAAAATATTTTAATTTTACTATTCTATTTTTATCACCGGTTGCTATAGACGTCAATATTATGAAAATATTGGCGATTTTTGCCTGGTACTATTAAACTATATTTCTTAGTTATATTTTGAGAATTACAGGTAGTTGAATCTAATACAAAAGTCTCATATTCATATTCCCGACAGATCACCTAGCTTTTATTGTTGTACTTTTCAACTCGAATAGTACCATGGTGAACGTTATTAGGTATTTCGAATCGATTTAACAAATGACTAATCCGTGATATACACGAATGTAACGAAAGAGGCACCCCTTTATACTGGGTGCCTCTTTCCTCTCCTTTATATTTGATTTGTTAATGATTCCAGTAGCTCTTCCTTGCTGATTAATGCCTCTCCTCCACCTTGAACAAATGATTCTTTTCCGCCGCCCCTCCCGTTAATCAATGGGAAAACGTTTTGAGCGACCGTCCTTAAGTTGACACGAGGTGATGACCCCTTTGCTGCTACAAATTGAAGTTTCTCATCATTTTGCACAACCAATAATACGACGGTTTCATTTCTCCTAGATGTGATATGCTGAGCGATCTTTTGGAGCTCTCTGATTGGACGGTCTACGAAAGATGCCTTAATAAACGTTCGCCCTTCGTGAGCCTTCGCCTCTTTCAATAGCTCTTCTGCCTCATAGATTAATAAACCTTCTTTCAATTCTTCAATAGCCTTCTCTTGTTCTTTTTGTTTCGCTTGTAAACGTTCAATGGTCAGTACCATGCTTTCTTCCGGCGCCTGCAACATGCCCGTTAACTCTTTTAAAAGTCCATGCTTTTGGTGTAACTGTTTGAGTACCCGATTTCCGCACACAAACTGCAAGCGAATATGCCCTTTATGCTTCTCCCAATCAAGAATCTTAATTGCCCCAACTTCACTTGTAGAGCGGGGATGGGTTCCACCACACCCATTGTAATCAAAGTCAGGTATGAGGACGAGTCGAATTTCACCCGTAACAGAGGGTTGCTTTCTGAGTGGATAGTCAGACAATTCTGCTTCTGTTATCCATTTCGTCTCAATTAGCCTCCCCTCTTGAATCACTTGGTTGGCTAATGCTTCTGCTTTAAGAGCATCTGTTTCTGTAATATTACTTACGTCTAGATCAATCGTTAATATCTCTTTCCCTAGATGGAAGCTGATCGTCTCGTATGAAAGTGCTTCTATAAATGCAGCAGATAAAATATGCTGACCGGCATGCTGCTGCATATGGTCGAAACGACGGTCCCAATTCACTCGTCCTTCAACAACCGTTGAAATATCTTCAATCGGTTCTTCAATATAATGACGGATTTCACCATTCACTTCTTCTACATTAATTACGTTCCTGTTATGCAATGTGCCCGTATCATGAGGCTGTCCTCCTCCCGTTGGATAGAACGCTGTTTCCTCTAATACCACATACCAAGCACCGTTTTCATCCTGTTGTTGATTCTGGATTTCCGTTTGAAATACGTTCATGTAGGCATCTTGGTAATATCGCTTTATCGTCATATTCTTCCCTCTTTCTGAACTTTGCTGTCTATTCATACTTTATCATAAGAGGAATGGGGAGAACCATCTTAGCCCTTATCTAGAATAATAGGTAATCAATCAGTTGATTAAATGGGTGATACCTTAGTCCTAGCGTAGTTAGACTCTTCACTCTTATTTCTACAAATTTCTGTCCTATTTCCCCACCTCAGCTTTAACTTTAATGAAGGATTCTTCTATCCGTGAACCTTTCAGGGCTATATGGGAAAAGAGGATACCTAACATCACTAACAGCAAATAGCCGAGTCCCATTGCCATTCCCCCAATGATGTTGCCGACAATCAATCCGAGAGCACCAATCATTTTCCCTACTTGAAACACCAATCCGTTCATGGCCATATAGGCTCCCCTTTTACTATCATCGACAATATCTGCTAAGAGCGACTGCCTAGTCGGTACATAAAGCAACTCACCGATTGATAAGATGACAACAGAGAGGAACAGAGTAAGAATATGATTACTGAACGCCATAATAAAATAGCCTAGCCCAAATAGGATAAACCCAATATACATGATGGACTTCTCCTGCTTTCCTTTTATCCATTTAGTCGCTGCTGCCGTGAATAGAACGATCATCACTGTATTCACCACTGTCAGTAAACTCAGTAACTTAATTCCGTCAATAGTGAAGGAGAAAATGTTAAACAGTTGAATCGTCTGAGGGATAATTTCGTTCTCGAGTCTTACAGAAATAAAATTATTCCGCTGAAATTCAATGGATAGTATAGAAATCCCACCGAGAGTAAAAGCAATAAATGGCCAATCCTTCATGACTAAGCCGTAGCTCATGATCAACGGCTTGATTCCATAAGTCATTTCCTCTTTATCTTTTTTGACTTTATACGTATCGATGATAAAGGCGGACGTCATCCAAAGAGTCACAACAGCCATAAGTAGTAATACACCTATTAATTCAAAAAAATGATGTTCAAAGAACCACCCTCCAATGATTAGTCCAATCATTATGGACAAGTTTACGGCCCAATAATTGACTGAGTACATGAATGCCCTTGTTTCTTTCGTGCTGACATCAATTAGCATAGCTTCTGCTGCAGGATTGACCATCCCTGCTGATATCCCAATTAAAAGCATCATCATAAACGTAATCCATGGAGAAGTAAATACCGGTGAATTTACAGCAAGCATACCTATAAATGCC
The DNA here is from genome assembly GCF_037120725.1 of Bacillus spongiae. NCBI lineage: Bacteria > Bacillati > Bacillota > Bacilli > Caryophanales > Bacillaceae > Bacillus > Bacillus spongiae. The sequence goes on along the minus strand of NZ_JBBAXC010000007.1, from coordinate 98,937 downwards.
CCGACCTTTATGATTTCTCCTGTTACCATTAACTTTTTTCTACCTATAATATCTGCCAGGAATCCTCCATATAATCCAGTTATAAACTGAACGACAACTTGGATGAGCATAAGGAGCCCTGCAACCGAAGCATTCATTTCTTTCGTAAAATAAATAGCCATAAATGGGAAAACAGCTGAACCTACCACCCTACTTAAAAATGATGTATAGATCCTAATCTTAATATTTGGATGTAAGGTTTGAAACATATTATCATCTCCTCTATGCTTCCATTATGTGCTAGGAGAAAAGGGGTAAAAAGGGTATAATATATTAAAAAATGTCCCCTTTTAGGAGGAGAATAAAATGAATGACCGTTATTTTACGATGAGAGCTCATTTTCTTGAACGAGAAGCAAATGGAAGATGTTTCTTTAAATTAAGAGAGCTTGAACAACTATGGTTTTGTTCATTGAAAAATGTGAAAAGGATTCTCCGCCAATTTGAAGAGTTAGACAAAATCACATACCTTCCAGGTGCAGGACGAGGCAATCCTTCAGAAATGATTTTTTCACACCCTTTGCAGATAGAAGTGGAAGAGTTCATGAAAGATTGTATAGAAAACGGAAAGCTTGATCAGGTTGCCCAGCTTCTCAGACTTCCGATTCCAAAATCGTGGCTTCTAAAGGTGTCTTCAGACATTCGGGAAATGTTTGGCTATCAGCAAGGAACTGAATCCAAGGATGTATTGCATTCCTTTATTTCAAGAGACTTTACAACGCTCGACCCCTTGAAGGTTTCCATCTCCTTTGAATCACATTTAATTGAATACCTAGGTGATACACTCGTCAAATATGATAGAAAAAAGGACCGGATTCTTCCCCATCTTGCACACCACTTCGAATCAGAGGAAGACGATAGAAAATGGACGTTTCACTTACGCAAGGGAGTTTTCTTCCATCACCAAAAGCCACTGACAAGTAACGATGTCGCTTATACAATTGAAAGAATAATAAACAGCGATGAGTCTTCCCATCAATGGCTTACAGGGGATATAGAGAAAGTCGACTGTCCTCATCCATATAAAGTCATCATTACATTAAATAAGAAAAATCCATTTTTCTTAAGGTACATCGCTTCACCCCATTTCTGTATCCTTCCGTCAAATCAGCCTTTCAATGAAGAGGAGTGGATTGGTACCGGCCCTTTTTCTCTAAAGGAACGTACCGAAAATAAGATGGTATTGGAAGCATTTGATCACTATTTTCTTGAAAGGCCGCTTCTTGACGAACTTCATTTTTATAAAGTAAGTCATGATGCTGCAACGATTGTGGATTTCACCGTCCAAAATTCACCTTCAGATGAGGTACGAAGTAAACACGAAATTGAAACAGGCTTTCGATTTTTAATGTTTAATTTAAGAAAACAAACGGTTGTCCAGCACCCTTCTGTCCGCAAAGCCCTCTACCATCTGATGGATATAGAGCAGTTGGCAACAGATCTCAACTGGGATCAATGGGTAGAAGCGAGTAGCTTCGTAAATTCGCGGTCCTCTCCGCAGAAGAAGGACCCAACAGCGATTCCCGCTTTATTAGCAGAAGCGGGATATAATGGTGAACCACTCTCGCTTTATCATATGAATTACCAAAAAGCCTCTGACCTAGCCAATTGGTTTAAAGAGCAGGGAGAGAAATACGGCATAACATTTGTACTACAATCGTATACCTTTCACGATTTCTATTGCCGTGACATCGATCAGAAAGCAGACTTAATCTTCATGGGGGAGGTGTCTTCTCTAGATCCTCACCTTTCATTTTTAGGTGCTTTCTACAACGACACTCTTCTATTCAGACGAATGTTTCCCCTAGACTCCCTTCAGTGGATTAATAGAAAGCTAGAGACCTTCAAACAGGTAGATTCAGAAAACAGGGAAGTCATTATGTCTGAAATCGAAGCTCATATTCGTGAAAACGATCTATTAATTTTTCAACACCACCCAATTAAAACAAGGACCTTCCATCCTTTAATAAAGGATGTGAAAATCCATTCATTCGGACACTTTGACTTCTCTAAACTATGGATCCCCAGTTAAAGGATAAAATGAAAGAAAGGGAGCTCCATCGTATTGGAGCTCCCTTTCTTATTGGAATAGCGCATCAAGTATACCTCTTGTGTTCAATCAAGGATGATTTGGTCATCATCTATCTTTATGTTTAAAAATTGAAATGAAAAAGACATTTCATTCAATCTCAATTTTGGTATGGCTAATAAGTTCTCCTATTAGCTCGTAAAAACCTTTGCATACTCATTAAAATCTCCCTCACTAAACACATTAAATATAATTTTTTCAAAATGATTTGGTTGAGATTCTAGCCATTGATTTACTGTGCTTACGGCGATATGTGCAGCTTCTGGTTTCGGAAAACCAAACACACCCGTTGATATTGCACAGAACGCAACAGTTTTAATCTTATCAATCTTATTTGCCAATTCCAGACAAGAGATATAACTAGATGTTAATTCATCCCTTTGTTCCTTAGTTAATTCAGTTCCTTTTGGAACAATAGGACCCACTGTGTGCAACACAAAATTAGCAGGCAAATTATAAGCGCTAGTAATTTTTGCTTTACCCGTTTCCTCTAACTCCTTTTGTGCAGACATAATAATGTCACAGTCATCCCTAAGTTGTGGACCGGCAGCTGAATGAATGGCATTGTCAATACAGGCGTGTAAGGGCTGATAACAACCCAACATATGTTTATTTGCTGCATTCACAATGGCATTAGCGTTTAACTGTGTAATATCTCCTTGCCACAAACTAAATTTATTAGATTGCCTATAAGGATTATTTGGGAATTGTTTTGCAACCGAATCAAGTTTCTCGACCTCAACGATTCCTTTTTCTTTTAACTCAGTTTGTAAGAGAGCGTTAATCTTATTTAATATGTCAGCATTTAATGGTTTTGCCTCTCTTATATTTAAAAGAGCTCTTAACAAATTTCGTTTTCCCTGATAGTTATCAGGTATTTCTACATCTTTTGGGGCATTTGGTTCTATTAATAACTGACTAATTATTTCATCGACAATCTTTTCAGCATTCGTTAATAATAGAGATGGGACAAAATCACCCTCTAAATGAATCAATGACGAATAGTCTTGCAATTGTAATTGAGGCATTCCCACACACTCCTCACTTCTTTATTCCTACTACTACATCTTGCATATTCTCTGTAAATGCAATGGTTTTATTTCTGTTTTCTTTTGCTCCTTCTGGGTGTTCTCTGTTCAAGCGAATTAACATCGCCTTTTCATTATGGTAGGTCATTTGTTCAAATGGATAACGAATGATTCCAGGCGTATTAAATCCAATACCCATCTCTAAATAAACTATTTTCTTTCCCTCTGACTCTTTAAGGAAATCATTATATGCTTTATTGGATTGGTACCAGGATTTATCTTGGACAAAGTATTGGTTTATTCTTAAATGTGGATCCACATCTCCACCACAAACAGGACATTTTGGCACAAGTTCAGTAGATATTTTGCAATTAACCGTTTTTTGTACCATTGACTTTACTAGTTTTTCATTATCATAAAGAGTATCGTGACAACCTTTGGAACATTGAAGGTAACCATAATTCCCTTGAACTTCAAATATTTTATTAGTAGAGAATCCAGCCTTTTCAAACTGGCTATCGACATTGGTTGTAATGACAAAATACTTTTTATCCTTCACCCATTCATATAATTCTCTGTAAAGAGGAGTAGAACTAGGTTCATACCGGTTAACGAAAATATGTTTTGCCCAGTAAGCCCATCTCTCCTCTTGTGTTGGAAACGAATAAAAACCAGAAGAATACATATCGGTCAATCCATACTTTTCAATAAAAGGGGCAAAATTCTCGATAAACCTTTTTCCACTATATTCAATTCCAGCAGCAGCAGATAACCCCGCTCCACCACCTACTAAAATATATTCCGCATCACTCACTGTTTTTTGTGCTAATTGAATTCGTGTCTCAATATCATTTTTCATCCATTGCATCTCCTAACCTAAAAATCGGCCGGTTGATTAGTGATTCGATTAAAACTTACCATTATCGTTCTTGTGCTGATCTTCTGGCAGAATTGTCTCCATTACATCCCAGTGTTCAGCAATTTTACCGTCCTCAACTCTGAACAAGTCATAAAATGACGTGTGAGTTCCCCCGAAAGTCCCCTCGCTTACTGTCAAGACAAAATTACCTTGCCCAAGAACCATATGAATTTTATTATAGACCATTTGAATACCTTGTTTTGCCATTGCTTCTAAAGCAGCCCCGAGACCTGAAAGCCCATCAGCAATTGCTGGATTGTGTTGAATGTACTTATCTCTGTCAAAATACGAAGTTAGCTTATCTGAATTTTGACCCATCAAAATGTCCTGAATAAATTGTTTAACTAAAGTCTTATTTTCTTCTGTTTTGGCTTCATCTAAAATCTCAGTTGGCCCATCGAACATGGTATGTCCACTTGGCGTCTTTTCTACCTTCTCCTGTAAGTTATCCCAATGCTCTACAATCTGACCATTTTCAAAACGGAAAATATCAAATCCAGCTTTTGCTCCGAAGAAATGATAATCTGTGTGAATAGCGACAAAGTCACCGTCTACAAGAACTCTCTTAATATCGACTGTTGTTCCCGCTTCTTTAAGGTCGTCCAAAGCTCCTACCATCACTTCTCTTCCATCAGGAAAGGCTAAGTTATGTTGAATATATTTCGAAGGATTAATGTACTCTTGTATGGCAGTTGGATTTGCATTTTCAAGACTTTGTAATACTTTCATTGCTTTTTCTTGACTCGTTGGCATTTAAAACACTCCTATAATTTTATATTGTAACTTAATCGATTACCTGTAATCATATTAATTACAATTAGATTTTTTGTCAAGACACACTTGTAATAAAATTAATTACAGGTGTACTATTATGCTAAAGCTATTCAAAAAAGAAAGGTGAAGAAAATGTCTATTAGTAGTCGATTCTCTGTAGGAGTTCATATATTAGCTCTTATTGAAATTAATAAAGATGGTGTCAGCACTTCTGAATTCTTAGCGGGAAGTGTAAACACTAATCCTGCTGTTATTAGAAAAATTATGGGAATGCTTAAAAATGCTGGATTGGTAAAAGTAAGGCCTGGTATTGCAGGAGCTGAATTAGCAAAAAGCTTATCTGAAATTACCTTACTTGATGTATATAAAGCTGTGAATGTTGTTCAGGAAAATGAACTATTTAGCATACATGAAAATCCAAATCCTGATTGTCCTGTTGGGAGAAATATCCAATGTACGATAGGCCCTTTATTTACCATAGCCCAAACTGCCATGGAAAAGGCTCTTGAGGGTGTAACAATAGAAGATGTAGTGAAGGATATTATGGAGAAAGAGAAGTTGAATAGTAAGTAATCAATAATAGGTTGTGGAAAGGTTGGAAGCTTTATCAACATCATTGTAAATGCAGCTATTGTAGATGCAGATAATGAAGGGCTATAATCATTATTGTTTCGAAATGATTATAAAGTTTGAAATGAGAAATCCATAGCCGGTGGGGCACATTTATAAAATAAGGTTCACAAAATGGAACAAGCTTTATCTAAGCAACACTTTGAATAGATGTTCTTGTTCATTGGATAGCCTTAATTTTGGTAATAGCACATTTTCAAAGCTAGACGAATATCATGGGTTGAAGATAACAGTTGAAAGGTGATATGACCATGATACCCACCTACCCTTATTATGATGTTCAGACAGTTTGTAAAAAAACACCCATAACGTTTCCTCCACAGCATCAGGAGCGACAGCCTGGTTTAGAATATTTAATGAACCCTCCCCCTATTTCAAACAACCCAGACTATAAAGGAAGCGGAAAACTAAAGGATAAAGTCGCGATTATTACGGGAGGAGATAGTGGCATTGGTCGAGCGGTGGCAATTAGTTTTGCAAAAGAAGGGGCAGATGTAGCCATTCCGTACCTATATGAGCATAAGGATGCCATGAGGACGAAGCAAATGGTTGAACAATATGGACGCAGGTGCTTGCTTCTTCCAGGAGATCTTCGTGAAGAAGCGGCTTGTCGTGATATCGTCAGGAAAACATTGTCTTGCTACGGGAAAGTAAACATCCTCGTGTTGAATCAAGGTGTACAATTCCCACAAGAAAGTATTATGAATATTACAAAGGAGCAATTGGAAGATACATTTAGAACGAATATTTATCCGCTCTTTTTCATCACACAGGAAGCCTTGCCCCACTTAAAACCTGGTAGTTCCATTATTAATACTAGCTCCGTCACAGCGTATAAAGGAGCACCTTTGTTAATTGATTATTCTTCCACCAAAGGCGCGATGGTGTCATTCACTCGTTCATTGTCATTGCAATTAGTTCACTACGGGATTCGCGTAAATGCTGTGGCACCGGGACCTATTTGGACACCACTCACAGTCTCTAGCTACTCAGCAGATTATGTCAAAACATTTGGAACCGAAACACCTATGAAACGGGCTGGGCAACCATTTGAACTAGCCCCAACCTATGTTTATTTAGCTTCCGATGATTCTTCGTACGTTACTGGACAGGTGCTTCACGTAAACGGAGGCATTATTACGGATACTTAATAACGATTAGGAAGTAGTGAATTCATTATATAAGGCATGTTAATACTCCCCTTCTTTGTATAAGCAGCACCTGTTATCGACTAGCAGGTGTTTTCTCGTATGCACAATGATATCTCAAACCGACAGCTTTAGCATTACGAATTTCCTACGATTCCATTTAAGGGAAAGAAGGTCAATGTACAAAAATTATTTACTACTATTGCTATGAAACGCGTTCCACACATTATAATGTCTTTACTTCCAATTAAACGAAATGAGGTAGAGATGTTGAGAATCATTGCCATTGATTTAGATGGAACCCTTTTGTCAAGTAACCAATCAATTCACGAGAAAAATATTGAGGCGATCAAAACAGCACAACAACAAGGGGATATAGTCGCTATCGCCACAGGGAGGGCCCTATTTGACGCCTTACATATAACAGAAAAATACGGACTTCGAGTTCCAATTATTGCTGCAAATGGAGCACAGCTTTTCGTCAATGGTTTCCAGTTGAACGAACAATATATAAATGAGAATACTATCTATCCCCTGCTACAGTGGTTAAAAGAAGAAAAACTATATTTTCAAGTCTATCTATCTGATAAAATTGTTCTATCAGATCTGTCGGATGGTTATTTAACAGCACAGCTAAGACATGTCGTTACACAAAATCCGCTATTTGATACAGATCATTTTTTAAATTCTATTAAGGCTCAACAATATCAATACGGTTTAGAAGAGGTTCCAAGTCCAATTCTCCCGACAACGTACCCTTCCATAATAAAATTAATGGTCGTTTCTCCAAATACTACGAAGCTAATGGAAGCAAAAGCTTTCTGCCACAAGCTAGAAGGCATCGAGGTTTCTAGTTCCGGATCCTTTAATATAGAAATCATGACGTCAGGAATCGATAAAGGGACTGCCTTACATCAACTATGTGAGTATTACGGTATATCCGTGAAGCATACTGTAACGATTGGCGATAATCAAAATGATATTCCGATGTTCAAAGTAGCGGGGAAAAGCATTGCCATGGGGAATGCTGATGATGAGCTAGTAAATATGGCCACCTATAAAACGTTAACAAATGATGATTGTGGAGTGGCCTATGCATTTGATCATTTTATTCATGAACAGACAACCAGAAGTATAAAGTGAACAGCATCGTGACAGATGCTATCTTCATCTCATCGACTGACTTATTGAAGTCTAAGTATCAAATTGCCCAAGAGATAAATGATGAGCTTAACAGGAAAACGATGCTCACTACCTAAATTGATGACAATAACGAAAACGATGTGGGAATGCTACTTCCTGATGCTCTGTTGAATAGACGCACTGATTTAAAGCAATCATTTCATTGTCTATCTAGACTTCTTAGACATGTAGAAAAAAATACACCGTGATGATGAAGGGAGGGAACCTTAAATGAGTAACATTACCGAAATAGCCAAAAGAGCGAACGTGTCTCGAACAACCGTATCTCGTGTTCTGAATCACCATCCTTATGTGAAGCACGATAAACGAGAAGCCGTTTTTCAGGCAATGAAAGAATTGCATTACGTGCCAAATTTAAATGCAATCAATTTATCTAGAGGACGAACAAACGTTTTAGGCGTAATAGTACCGAAAATAAGCCATCCATTTTTTAGTAGCTTAATTGAAGGTATCGGTGAAGAATGTCATCAATTTGATTACAGCTTGCTTGTGTATCAGTCTAATAACGATCCTAAAAAAGAATTACAGTTTTTTGATAAACTGAAACACCAACAAATCGATGGGCTTATTTTAGGTTCTAGTGTACTGCCCACTGCCACCGTCGATCATTTCGCTCAATATTTGAACGTTGTTTCCTGTGAAAACTCTAATAGCAATATCCTTCCACGTGTATATGTTAATCACGGACATGGTATTCAGCTAGCCATCGATCATTTAAGAGAGCGCGGACATCAAAAAATGGGCTTATGTATCGGAAATCCTCAAAGTGGTGTAGGCGTAACTAGAAGAGAATCTTTTTTCCACTTTCAAGAACTCTATGAACTTAATTGGCAAGAAGAGTGGTATTTCTCAGAACAGTATACTATTGATCATGGCCGCGAGATTGCAAGAAATCTCATTGAGCAAAAAGAACGACCAACAGCAATGATCGTAGGTAGCGACCAAGTAGCCGCTGGGTTGTATTATGAATTAGCCAATCAAGAATTACGTATACCAGAAGATCTAGCGATTGTAGGGTTTGATAATCAGCCTATTGCACAAATTACCGAGCTAACAACCATTCAACAGCCCGTTAAAGAGTTAGGAAAGAAAGCAGTCTTCTTACTAAATAACTTAATTCATAAGCAAATTGTCCCGTTATCAAACCTTTTCGATTTGCAACTAATTGCTCGAAAATCAACTTAAACATCCCAACTAAGAAAATCATACCATTTAAAAGTGTTCTAAGTTTAAGAAAGAGCTACCCATAATAGAAGCTATAATGGGCAAAGGAATCCTCGTCTCTTATAACGGAGCAACCACTCTAAAGACTGATAATAAATCGATCTTACACGAATTTTCCTATGACATACAAGAAGTAGCACCTATTATAAAATACTGTAGAAAACATGATTTCCACTTTTCTATTTGTACGGCCCTTGATTTTTATACCAAAAGAATGGACGTTTATCAAACAGAGTTATACAAAAAGTTTAATCTTGTTCCCAAAATACATAAAGACATCTTAAGCATTACTGATCGATAAAGTAATGAAATTTACTGTAGATGATCAACAAAGGATAGATGGATGGAGAGACATTAAACTAAGGAAATTGCGCAAAACTAGCGATGGATTTTTCCAGGACATTATACACCCTAAAGCAAACAAGGCTAGTGCATTAGAGCAGCTGTTGCATAAACTGAAAATGGATAAATCTGATAATCGCTATTGGAGATTATTATAATGACTAGAGATGATAGGAATTGCTATGGAAAATGCTCCAATGGGACTCTTCTTAAAGGTCCTTGTTATTTACCATAGTGTATTAAATCCACAATACTATTTAACCCCGTCCTACTAGTAAGGCGGGGTTAAAAATAGTTGCTTAAAGTTGTATTTCTTCGATAGTAGCACCCAATAGTAAAAACGTAAATGAACTCCCCCATTAGAATAAGTGTTTCTCTAAATCATGATAAACGCCATCATCATGATTAGAAAAAGTCACTACGTCAGCTTTATTTTTAATATCTTTTATAGAATCTTAAAGATAATTAATTGCTGGAACTACATCAAACATTCCACTTTCTTTAAGGAATTGGGAGACTAAATGTACATGAGCGGCCCCAATTATTAATACAGTTCTGTCTGATGGAGAATTTGATATTTTAGCTAAGTTAGAGTAAATGATTAAATTTCTTTGGTACCACCACCTCAACCAATCAATCCCTACATAATCATCTTCGCTTCCAATACGTGCAACTGCCATGTACATTTCGTGCTCTTTCTTTACACTACTTTCTTCATTTAGTTCTTTCATTAACTCCACAAGGTTTCTGTCGGCTGAATTATATTCTTTTTTAGAACGATATTTGTCGTTTATGTAATTATACAGGACAGGTTGTTCACTTTTCGCCCAATCGAATACCTGACCTATCCCCCTATTCCCAACAGATTTCATCCAATCAACTGCATAAACTTGATTATGATTTAATTCTGAAGCCACTCTAAAACCATATTGGTGAACTTCATCAACTTTTAACTCAAGCTCACCTTTTAAATACTGTTTATAATCTTTATTTAACGCTTCTTCTTCCTCTTTAACCACTTCAAACGCTAGCTTTGTTGGATTAAACCTTTTAATTTTCTCTACAACTTCTCTAATTTCTTGTTGCTTTCTATTATTTAATAAATTATTTACATCATACCTATATATATCAGGTGTATATCGCATATGAAAGGTACCTAATATCATTATTTGTGGTTTCATTTCTTCCATAGAAAAGCCCTCCTTATTTACTGTAGTTATGTCTTCCATAAAACTACCCTATTTAAAAACATTATTATTTGATGTTAAAACATTTCTCACAAATAAACTTACCTTCGTTATTTAAGTAAGCTTTTATCTCTGTCATTCCCCGATTCTCAGGGTAGCTCATCTTTATGTAGACCATATCATTTCCTTTTATTTCTTAGAACACTTGGGTATAATTCCAAACATCTTATTCCTCTCCCATTTTTATTTAGTACCTAGTAATACGATTTAAGGTGAAAAAGGTTCTTTTAATTAAGGAACAAAACGGTATGTTTTGCCACACCTTCATTTGTTTAACACCCTTTAGTTTAATACCATTTTTCACAAAAAAACAGCGCTTATCTTATTTCAGATAAGCGTCCTTCTATTGAATAAGGTTATTTTATTAATGTACTACTATTTATCACTTCAGTATTAAACCTTTGTATATACTTTCCACCTTCAAAACACTCTGTGAACTTTCCATTACAAACTTCATTAATCAATCCATGCCAAAAAGCATGAGCTTTTTCATTATTTTCTATTTGGGTAATCACCCAATCACCAGGAAACAATGAAAACAATTCTTTTGCAATTTTCTTTCCATAACCATTTCCACTATGTTTAGCCATAATAAAAAATTCTTGAATTGTATTGGGACTTGACTCAGTAGCACTCTCTACAAGTACGAATCCAATCATTTCACCTTTTAGCTTAATAAAATATGCATGGAAATTATCCTTCACCCAATATCTTTCTAAATTAAACGACTTGAAATCCCCATTTGTTTCTAGTTTTATCGTAGGGATATATTTACTGAATTCGTAAATATAAAATTGCATGATGTTATGTAATATACCTTCTTCTTCTGCCTTCACCTTTTGTAAATTAAGCATAATCTACTCCCTTATAAGTCGTTCTACCATTCTGGCCTATCGCTGAATAAGCATCTGTATCTATATAATTCCACAAAATGTGAATTATTCCTAGGCCTATTTTAAAGCAACAATAAATATAAAATCATATATTTGGCATTGATTATAGATCCTATCTCGTTTGCAGAAGGTTTTTTCTCAATCTCGTCTTAGTAAAAATGATACAAAAAAATAGGAGTTAGGGTTCACTCCTGAATCCCTACCTCCTACTTAAACCAACCTTTTTCTTTAAATTGTTTAATAGCCTCAATTCGATTCGTTACCTCAAGCTTATCGAGAATCGTGGAAATATAATTTCGAACCGTACCCGACTTAATACGTAGCTCGTCTGCTATTTCCTTTGTGTTTTTTCCTTCTGCAACGAGTTCAAGTACTTCTACTTCGCGCTCTGTTAAAGGATTTTCATCACGATAAACATCATCCATTAGTTCGGGAGCGTATATTCGCTTTCCGTCCATTACCTTACGAATAGAATTGGCTAATTCTTCACTCGGACTGTCTTTTAATAAATAGCCACTTACTCCAGCCTTTATCGCCCGTTGAAAATAACCTGATCGTGCAAAGGTCGTTAAAATAATAACTTTACACCCGAGGCTTTTCAATTCCTCGGCGGCTTCTAGCCCACTTTTTTTCGGCATTTCAATATCCATAATGCATACATCCGGTTTCGAGTCGTGGACAAGCGCAATGGCTTCCTCGCCATCCTTTGCTTTTCCAACTACTTTCATATCTTCTTCTAAGTTAAGTAGTGATCCTAATGCTCCTAACAACATTCCTTGATCTTCAGCAATGACGATGGAAATCAATGTGCTTCTTCCTCCTTCTCAGTTTCTTTAACAACTGTCGGGACTCTCATGATAACCGTTGTTCCTTCTTCGGTAAAGATCTCCAAGCTCCCGTTGACAAATTCTAATCGTTCTTTAATTCCTAACAGGCCGCTACCTTTTCCTAGATCCTCTTCCTTGCTTAAGCCGACTCCATTGTCTTGTACTTTAATGCAAATCTCATTCCACGTTTGCTCAATGGAAATACGACAACTCGTCGCCTTACTATGCTTTACAACGTTCGTAACCGCTTCCTTGACACACATACTTAAAATATTTTCATAATACAATGATACATTTACTAATCCTTCACCGGGATCTTGAATAAATTCTATTTGTGCCGCCTTCAAAAGCTGTTTCACCCGAATAATCTCTTCTTTAAGACGAATCCCACGCATTTGAGAGACAATTTTTCTCACTTCATTTAATGCCGTTCTAGCCGTTTGTTGAACATCTTTTATTTCTGATTTTGCTTGTTCCGGTGCTTTCACAATTAACTTTCTCGCTAAATCACTTTTCAAACCAATTAAAGAAAGCTTTTGCCCCAATGTATCATGAAGGTCTCGGGCAATTCTTTGCCTTTCCTCATGCTTCACTAATTCAGCAATTCGCTTATTAGCATCTTCTAGCTGCTCTTGTAATTCCTCCTGCTTTTTCCGATTATATATGTTAAAAGGAAGAAGGATGATACTAATCAAAATAATCATTATGATAGGCAACTGTTTAAAAAACAAAGCATCCTGGAGGATAAATACATTATAATTGATCGAAAATGTTGTGCAGATTAAATGGATAATATAAATCGTAAAAAAAGCAATACGATTTTGTATATGACCATTATAATAAGCAATGTAAAAAGCAAAATAAATAAACTGAAACAACACAGCCATGGTTATCGAAATCGCAATCAAAATACAGGCCCAAAGGTAAACAGGCCACTTCTTGGACATAAAGGCAAAACGTAATGTAAGAAAAAATATACTTGTTAGCAATAAGCCAATGACAATCTCGATCTTAGACGACGATTGAAAAATAAAATAGAATGGTAAAATACTAACTATGGCCCAAATATAAGGAGAAGTTCCGGAACCCTTCTGGAACTTCTGAAATATCATTAATTTTTTCCGCATGGTAGTACCCCTTTTATCAATAACCTACTTATAGGTTATCTTACCACATGTTTCTTCCTTTCAACGACATTAACCTGAGAGGAAGAATCGCTTTCTTCTGTCTTTACATATTTATTCATGTCCTTAAAGCTAATGAAATTTTGAATATTTTCATCCCATAATCGGAAACGAAGTGACTTTAAGCTTGTTGCTAATGAAACCGTTGGAACATTTTGTAGCATAGAAATATGATTATGAGCTTCTTCTAACCGATAGTTTGGTACTCTTGGACTAAAATGATGCACGTGGTGATAGCCAATATTCCCTGTTAGCCATTGTAATACTTTTGGAAGTTTATAAAAAGAGCTCCCCTCTACGGCTGCTTTAACATATTCCCAGTTCTCATCTTCTTCAAAATAAGAATCCTCAAATGTATGCTGAACGTAGAACAGCCAAATGCCTGCTGCACCTGAAATGAGGAAAATCGTTCCTTGAACTAAAAGAAATGATTGCCAGCCAAGTGTCCACCCTAATAATCCGATCAATGCTACCATGAGTAGATTGGCTACATACGTGTTCAAGCGTTCATTTAATCTAGCCCCTTTTCGATTAAAGCGGTTTTGAATGAGAAATACAAAGATTGGGCCAATAATAAACATGACGAACGGGTTTCGATAAAAACGATAACAAAACTTTTTCCAATTAGAAGCGGCCTTATACTCATCCACCGTTAACACCCAAATATCACCTGTACCACGTTTATCTAAGTTCGAGCTTGTTGCATGGTGAACAGAGTGATCATGTTGCCATTGACTATATGGAAATAATGTAATAATTCCTGTGATCATCCCAAGAATTTTATTTGCTTTCCGACTTTTGAAAAAGGCGTAGTGACAACAATCATGAAAGATAATAAACGTTCTGACTAAAAATCCCGCTGCAATAACGCTAATTCCTAATGTCAGTCCATAGGAAATGGATAAACTTTGATAAGCAAGAAACCATAACGTGAAAAATGGGACAAGGGTATTGACTAACTGCCAAATACTTTTCGATGTATCCGGTTTTTCATAAGGTGCAATCTGCTTTCGTAACTCTTTGAAATGTTGTTTAGTCATTAAATTCTTTTCCCTTCTAATAGTAGTAACTCCATACTATCGAAGGCAGAAGTCTTTGTGTAGACATAGGTGTCATGTCCAAAACATGACAAATGTCATATAGTAAAATCAATTTAATTCCAAAAGGTGATTGGAATAGGATTTGATAGAGTTCTGAATCAATACAATCGCGAATATTTGGGCCTTTTTTGTAAAAAAATTGGTCTTTTCTCGAAGGAAAAGCTTTCCGCAAGTATTTGGCCCACATCAACATCAACATAAAATAAATAAAGCCTGTTGTTCACTTTACTTCCGTATCGTGACAACAGACTCTGAACGTTAACTCATGACCCACTTATCTTTCATAAATAACACCCGGCCAACTATAAACAAGACAATAATACATAAAACGTTGCTACCAACGGTGATGAAAACATGTTCGTAATCGACAATCCCAAATATTAATTCTTTTAAAAGGCTGTAAATATTCAATATCGGAATGGCAAAATGTTGAAACGTAAATTCATTGATACCAATACTTGACGTAATCATCACTGGAAAAGCGGCTATCATCATAATAGGTGAACTATAGCTTTGCGATTCTTTAATTGTTTTGGCAATGATACTTGTAATCATTAATATCGATGCATTAAACATTGCATAGATAATTGTAATAAAGAGAGCAATTCCAATAATTAAACTGGCATTTTCATCTAGAGAGATTGCCTTCTTTAGATGCTCAGTAAATAAGCCAATTTCAAGAGATACTACCAGTAAAGTAATAAGACCAGTAATGACACCAAGCGATGAGATGGTCATCCATTTAGACAAGACTAACGTAGAGCGCTTCACAGGTGTCATCAAGAGGGCTTCCATCGTTTTCTTTTCCTTTTCTCCCGCAAATAAATCAGAAGCTCCCGGGCTAGCCCCAATGCCAAGGGCGATAGCTAATACCAATGGAATTAACATCGCTACCAAATTCACATTCGGATCTTCTGCTGAGATTTCCGCTTGACTAATCGTAAAGGGTTCAATGATGGAAAGGTCGGTTCCTTGGGCTTGCAAGCGCTCCGATGTAATAACTTTTTCGTAATTAGCAAGCGCTGTTTTCACTAAACTCATTAAGTTATTCGATTTTTGACTGAAGGAGTCTCCCGTAATCATCACGGAGGCTACGTCTCCTGCTTGAACACGCTCTACAAAATTAGAGCTAAACGTAAGAGCGGCTAGCGCTTCTCCTTCCTCGACGCTTTCGACAGGATTTGAGGTAGGAACTAATTCAATGGTTTCGACAGACGTCAAAATATTCTTTTCCGTTTGTGTCAATGATTCATCTACAGCTAATCGGTAGGTTTCCCCCTCGCCCCCGGAAATTATCTTTTCGTAAAAATACGTTAATCCACTCATCATAATGATGGGTAACAATACTGTTAATAGTAATGTTCTGCGATCTCGAAAGCAGTCCTTCATTTCTTTAAAATAGATTTTAAGAAGCATATGGATCGTTCCCCCTTACTAGCTTACTCATAAAGATATAGTTCAAATCCTTGCTTTTTTCTACCTGATACAGCTCTTTTAACTGTCCATGATAGACGAGCTCCCCTTTATGAATCATGGCAACTGTATCACAAAGAGTGGACACTTCTTCCATAATGTGACTAGAGAAAATAATCGTTTTTCCTTCATGTTTTAGTTGATTCACTAACTGGCGGAATACGTTTGAAGAAGTGATATCTAACCCTGTTGTCGGCTCATCGAACAAGATGATATCGGGATTATGAATAAGTGCCCTCGCAATCGCTACTTTTTGACGCATCCCTTTGGAAAAACCACCAACTTGACGATTTAAATAATCTCGCATCCCAAACATTCTTGCTAAGTCATCGATTCGCACCTTCGTTTCATGCTTACTTAACCCATATAGACTTGCAAAGTATTCAAGATTTTCACGTGCGGTTAGCCGATCATATAGACCCGTTTCACCCCCAAACAGGACACCCATTTGTTTTTTTACTTTATAAGGATCCTTTACTGTGTCGTATCCCGCAACGGTTACGTTTCCATCTGATGGTGTTAACAAGGTCGCAATCGTTCGGAGCAAAGTCGTCTTCCCAGCACCATTTTCGCCTAACAAGCCTACAACCTCCCCTTGTTTCACGGAAAAGGACACATGCTTTAATGCGGTTATATATTTCTTTTTATCTTGAAATTGTTTCGTCACTGCCTGTATTTCAATCATTCTCTTCACCTCTTCGTTCATTTCTTGCTCTAATCATACAAACAATTCCACCAAGAGTCTGTATGTATGTCGTGAAATATCCGTTTGTTGTCGTGAAACAGTCTATTCTTTGGTAAAATAACTACTAAATGGGAATAGACCTATTTAACCGACTACATTTTATTTGTATAAGGGGGAACAAAATGAAAGTTGGTTTAGTTGATGATCGAGTAATTGATTTGGATAAATTGAATGGAATTATTTCTAGAATTGAAGGAATCGAGATTGTTTTCTCCACTACATCGGCAGAGGAAGCTTATGATCATATTAAGAAAGAGGCGATTGATGTATTAATCGCAGATATTGAAATGCCAAACTTATCGGGCTATGAATTAGCTGATATCATCCACTCGCACGCATTAAATATCTCTGTTATATTTGTTACCGGTAATAGCGGCTTTGCTGTCCACGCTTTTGAACTAAATGTACACGACTATATAATGAAGCCTTATACGCAAGACCGCTTAACAAAGTCCGTTGAAAGACTGAAGGAAAAGTCAAAATCAACCGAAGTATCAGGAAGACTCTATTTAAAGCAAAAAAATGATATCCATATTGTTCAGAAAAAGGATATCATCTTTATTGAGCGCTCTGGAAGGTCGACGACGATCCATACAAAAGGACAACAAATTAAAACGTACCTAACACTCAATGAACTAGAGGGAGAATTAAGGGAACGAGATTTTATCCGCTCCCATCGTTCATTTATTATAAATATTCACTATGTTAA
Source organism: Bacillus spongiae (assembly GCF_037120725.1). Classification (NCBI taxonomy): domain Bacteria; kingdom Bacillati; phylum Bacillota; class Bacilli; order Caryophanales; family Bacillaceae; genus Bacillus; species Bacillus spongiae. The sequence continues at coordinate 81,364 of NZ_JBBAXC010000007.1, read as the reverse complement.
AAACTTCTCATTATACGCAAAAAACTCCTACGTCATCACATTCGAAGGAATCGATGATCAAGCGATGATTACAAAAGAAAAGGTAGACTTTTTGCAACAACATTATTTTTAAGGGGGAAGTACTGTGAAACGGGACATCTCGTATTGGTTGACGTTATCCCTATTTGGGTTGTTCCATGTTCAAGCTTTTTTTCAATATTTTCGATGGCCTATCCCCTTTTATTTTACGTATTTCGTGTTGCTAGCTGTGATGTATTATTTGTATAAACAAATCCCACTTCGATTATTTCACTTAGGCTATGGCTGGAATGGATTTCTGTTTGTCCTTCAAATTTTCCTTCTCTTCCTTTATAGAGAGGCTCCATTCATTTGGGAGCTCGCTATCCTTCTTTTTCTATTCATTGGAATTGAAGGAATGCGATTAAGCTTCTCTAATACAATTGCTACACAAGTTAAAGCAATTAGTCAGTTCGAAGAAGAAAAGATCTATTTGAATGAAACCTTTCAGATTGTTCGTAGTGAACGACATGATTTCCTTAAGCATATAGCCTCTATTCATTTCATGCTTGAAAATGATAAATATACTGATGCGAGACATTATTTAGATGATTTAGTAGATGGATACGAGGAAACCAACCTTTCTATTAAAGGAGAGCGAGGAAGCGTTGCAGGCATTCTTCATCAAATGTACCGTCGTGCCAAAGAAGAAGACATTTCTATTGTCTATGACCTTGATATCGCCTTATCTACATTGCCAATACCCGACCAGCGTCTCGTAGCCTTGCTTGGGAACCTTCTGTCAAATAGTATTGATGCCTGCGAGGAATGGCAAAAACAGCATCGAAAGCAAGCGGATATTTCCCTCCAATTTTATAAGCGAAGTGGATTGTACGTCTTAATTTGTAAAAATAACAGCCTGCCAATACCTACGAACATACTCGATAAACTATATCAGCAACACGGACATACGACAAAAAGGGATCATCACAAAGGACTTGGAACGAAAATCATTCAAGATACGGTAAAAGAACATCAAGGCTTTTTAGATTTTGTCTACAAAGACGAAGAATTTACCGTTAAGATTAAATTTCCTGCCATCCACTAGCTTGATTTGGCACGGGAACTCATAATGTAGAATCATATTGATTGGCAAATACGCTTTAATAAGGAAAAGCATAAAAAAGAGCCCTACGTCATCGACGAGAGCTCTTTTTGCCAACATTATTGAACAGGGCGATCATCATATTCATAATCCACTGGTCCTGGGGCAACACGTGCATGCTCCAATGCAGGTGTATCAAATCGAGCAATTTGATACACACTTGCTCCAACAATATCGGCTGTTTGTTTTAATTTATTTTTATCAATTTTATCGATTGTATCAGCAGGGGTGTGATACGAATCCTCTACCGGCGCATGAATAAATAATGCGGCTGGAATTCCCACTTCGTAAAACGGCTGATGATCACTACGTCCAAGCTGTCCGTACGGAATCACTTCAGACGTTCTTGCACCTGCCGCAGCCCCTAAATCCGTAACGGTATTTCTCTCACCATCAATTGTATACATGATGAGCCCACCAGCTTCATGATCTCCACCGGAATCTTTACTTCCAACCATATCCATCTGGAACTGTGCCACAATATTATCAATTTCCTCTTCTTCTAATGTACTAACATAGTGATAGGAGCCAAGTAGCCCTAGCTCTTCCGCCCCGAATGTCACAAAACGGATTTCTGTATCTGTCTGCATATTCGCCATGACCCTCGCAATTTCTAAAACGGCTGATACACCAGATGCATCATCGTTTGCACCAGGTCCGCCACTAACCGAATCATGATGAGCTCCAACGACGACGATTTGTCCCGTGTCTTTATTTTTATGTGGTTTCTTCGTAGCAATGACATTATGAGACGTATTTTCTACATAACCGGAATCTCGAACATCAATGGTTGCTGTTAAAGGTTCTGCTTCCAATTGGTCCACTAATGCTAAACCTTGATCCTTTGTAATCGTGACAGCTGGGATATCTTGTCCTGGATTTGCAACACCAACACGATTAGAGGTACCAGAATGATTATACATAATGACCCCAACAGCCCCTTTGTCCAAAACATTTTGCAGTTTCCAGACAAAAGGGATATCACCACGTTCTATAAGAGCTATTTTTCCTTTTACTTCATCAGGTACTTCCCCATTAAGTGCCTTTCCTACATGAAGAACCTCCGCCGTAACCTTCGCACTATATGACCCACTAAATACGTACGGGTCATACGCCTGTCCATTAATTTCTAGCGTGCCTGTCCCTACTAATACATCAAGGAATGTAAAAGGTTGTAATTCCGTTTCATACCCATATTTTTCAAACTCATCCTTTATAAAATTGACCCCTATTAACTCCCCTTCTGTACCAGCCGCCCGGGGTTGCTCTGACAATTTCGCGACAATGTCATACATATTATCCGCTTTGATTTTCTTAATAATCTTGTTATCAAAAGCCGTATCCGAGGGATTATCTTGAGAAGTTGGTATATTTTTTGCATATACCCCATTTACCGATAAAATGAGTCCAGCCGACAAGAGCACCGCTAAGCTTTTTCGATACATTAAATTCCCCCTACATAAAATATTATCATTCTACTAAATTATGTTTTACTTCTACTATTTAGTAAACGTAAACATTATTACAATTAGAGTGTCTTTTTTACAGTTAATAGGCTATTTTAACTACATGACACTAAGTGAATTTGCAGGTATTTGTACTTATATGTCCGAAAAGGCAAGAGAGACAGTAAATTATTCCTATATAAGAGCTCGTTCTCAAAGTTTTTAATAGATTTGGTGTACAGATACTTTCTCGTTCTTCCATAATAAAATTGAGTGGCACTTGCACAAGATGTCAATTTATAATGAAAGGTTTTGTCGTTTTTGGTAAAATATAGACAAAAAGGAGTTCTTCTTTTGATGCCAAAACTAAAAAGCGCTCTCTCATTGATTGTATGGAATGTTCTTGTCAATACAATCGGGAAGTCCGCTCTCATCCCTCAGAAAGTTCGATATATTCTATATAAGCTTGCAGGTATGAGAACTGATACAGCAAATATTCGCTCTGGTTGTGTGTTTAGAGGAAAAGGCTTAGTACTAGAGAAGGGCGTTATATTGAACCATAACGTTTTTATTGATAGTTGGGAAAGAGTCATTATAAAAGAAAATGCCGGGCTTGCCTTCGACGTGATGATCTGCACCTCTAGTCATAAAATAGCAGATACATATAGAAGAGCAGGCGAATCGGACAGGAAGCCCATTACCATTGGTAGAGGCTGTTGGGTGGGAGCAAGGGCCACCGTATTACCAGGAGTGACCATTGGCGATGGATGCATGATTGCAGCAGGGGCCGTAGTCGTCAATGATTGTGAGCCGAATGGATTATATGCCGGTGTACCGGCAAAAAGAATAAAAGACCTTGACTAGTGAACCTTGGGATTAGCGTTTAGCTAGTCTTTTTTTATAAATCTAGAGGACTAATACGTTTTTAAAAAATGGGTTTCCCAAGGTGCTAGGTCTTATACTGTCACCAATAGTTTCAAACGGCTTCACTTTCGTGTTATACAGTATCCTATTTGTAAGGTAGCTTCTGCCTCCCCAATTTTGTGCATGAATTAAAAAAATTGGAATTTCAGATTTATATGTATGTTCACTAAGAGGTTAATGCGCTCCCTTGCTTCACTCTTATTTGATTCGTGTTAAATTCGTTCGACGTATTGTTTCGTTAGAAATATAGTCAAATATAAATAAGGTTACATCTATAGCCCTTCCCTCTTAAAGCTGTTGCAAGGGTATTTTGACGAGAATAAGAATCTACTTCTCCCATGATGAGAGAAGCAGGGGTCACTCCGTTTAGAACCCTTAATGGGTTAGGTGTTAATTCTTCCATGTAGCAACTTTTCCATTTCTGGATATTGGTCTAGCCTTTCATAGAATAAAGTTTAGAATCTACAAAGTCTCGTAGCCTTTCGGTAAACAGACATCCTTGCAAAACTTGTAACATAGTAATTCATGTAATCACCCAATAAATTAAATTTTCAAATTGTTTAAACCTATAATTCCTTTGTCATAAATACACTATATGGATCATCTTCATAATCAGAAAATGGCTTGCAGTATTCAAACCCATAATTTTCATACAATTTACGAGCAGGTTTAAAAGCCTCCATAGCACCTGTTCCTAAACTTAACCGCCTATAACCTCGTTTCTTAGCTTCATTCATTATGTGTTCAAGCATTTTCTTCCCAACTCCTTTACGTAAATGTGAAGGAACTGTTTTCATAGATTTTAATTCTCCGTGCTGAGAATCGAGTTCTATAAGTGCACCACAACCAACTAATTCGCTCTCTTCCCATGCACTCCAAAATGTAATTTCTGTTTTCTTTAAATCTTCTATATTAAAACCATAATTAATACCGTCTGGGTAATGAACCCCCATATTATGGACATGTTCCTCTATTAATGAAGTTATTTCAGTGCCAGTTAAATCATCAAGTTTGATATTCAACATAATCACTCCTCAGCATATCAAATTGTTGTAAGAAATATATATACATAGTTGCAAACAAATGGACTTAAGTCAATATCTTAGACACCCTTATGTTGACTCCTTCGGCAGATTTGAAACCTAAATAAGTAGTGTACTTATATTTCTGAAAACTCCTTGCTTGAAGAAGCTCGTAGATTTCCCCTGTATGTGCTGGGCCTTATTCTGTCATCAACATTTTCAAACGGCTTCACTTTCATGTCAGGTAGTTTTCGGACCTCTCAATTTCTTGGCAAATATGATTGATTGCTGGGGCTTCGTTAGATTTCACATGACGTTGGCTCATTGAAGAATGTGAAGGAATGGTGCGGTTCCTTATCCGCCATGGCCCGTGCTTTTTTTGACATTGCTTGCAATTCCTTGTTCGATTTGAAGTACGGTTGACCCTCATCATTGCATGCCTTGCGAGCAGCGAGATATAAGCGGTCGTGTCCGCGACATATTGTTCGAATAAGGACAGAAGATCCTGAACTTGTTCTTGATCGTCTTTTATATAAATCTTTGACTCTTGTATTCTTTCTATCCATGAATCGATGCTTTCCCCTTGGTTTTCCTCGATGAAGGTAGCTACTTTGCCTATGGATGGATGCATCATATTTAGAGCGTATTTTTAATTATTTTATCTTTAAACACAAAAAGCACTTATTGTCTGAACAACCAAGTGCTTAAGTTCATCTGGGTTTAAATAACACAAATTTGTATGTTTTTAGGTTTTATATAGCTCGTTTTACTCGTGTGTTTTTTCCATTATATGTATTATTAAAAAATACCCAAAAATTCATTGAAGGTGTCTGAAACAAGCTACCTTACCGGTTCTAGTTCAGCAGAAATCTCGTGATCCCACTCACAAACTTTAGGATTATTTCTTGACTCTCTATAATCTAAACATAAAAAATCTCCAGCAAACAAAACAGCAATTGGTACTATATCTACATCTATAAATAGAGTCAGGGCTTTCCTTTTCTTTAAAATAGGGTCAACAAATCATGGGAGAACCGAATGCCCTATTCAATATAACGAAAGGCTATTTTCCACAATTAAATGACGTACATCGTATAGAACCTGAAAATGGACTAAAATAAGATTTTATAATAAAAAGTGATCTCTGATAGCTCTTCACTCCCACTTTGGTAGATGTATCTGCTGTTATTTGGAAACGACTTAAGATTTGTATCCAAAGAAATTGAACACTATTTTTCTCCTGCTCCATCACAACAGAACTTGTATTAAATACTTTAGGACAATTCATTTTTAATCAGTTGCCAAGATATGAACTGATTAAAGGGTCGATACGTCTGCAAAATAAAACAAACGTATCGACCACATACATCACTACAGTTCGTATACAAGCTCCTCTTTTGTTAAATAGGCACCTAGCATGATTTTCTCTTGTGTAGATTTTTCTTCTTGAGGTTTTTGCTCTCCTCGCTTACCGTGACCATGAGCTTTTTTAAAGGAATCGCTTTGAGTCCACTGTGTAAACGCCTCTTCGTTTTCCCACACCGTTCCTACTTTTAATAGATCATGTTCTTCTGATTCAGTTGAAATTAATAGCTGCATGCGAATGAAGCCAGGTGATTCTTGAATTCCTTTTCTCTGTTTGAAGCGCTCCGCTACCTCATGGGCATGACCTTTTTTAATTTTAATATTATTTGTCACCATTAACATGTTCTTTTCCCTCCCATATAATTCCTCTCTCTATTCTATCACACCCTTCGCGCATGTCTAAGAAGTGCCATACCTTATAAGCCCTTGGCTGAAGGGTAAGATTTCCATTTACAATGGAGCTTGCAAAAAAATCCCTTTAGCAATGGTATACCCCCTACAGCTCTCACCACTAAATCAATAGGAAAATAACCGCAGCTCTTTAAGGGAATGGAAGACATAAACATTCTCAAATACTTTAACAGCTAAAACTAGCCAAACAAAAAGAACCAAATACGGTTCTTTTTGTGCTAAGCGTCGTCTGATTAAGAAATGAAATTATTCTTTCTTTAACTTATTTTTCTTTTGTAAAGTCAATAATCCTCAAATAGTTACCTGAGATATCTTTATAAATAGCATAACGCCCAGGCGGAATGTCAATTGGCTCTTTTACAAATTCCAATACATTTTTGTTCTCATTATAGAAGTCGTCAACACTATCGACTAAGAAAACTCCACCCGCTGACAAATCTGCCTCTTCATCTTCAATCATTAATCGTACATCAGAATTGGGTAAAGTTAAGGCAACTGTATGCTCCCCTTCGCGCCACGCTTCCTCAAACCCAAGAGTGTCCCTATAAAAAGCAAGCGATTCCTTAACGTTTTTTACTGGATGATACAAAAACACTAATTTCATCTCATTTTCCCCTCCCAATTTTAGTTACGTAATTACATTATGCATAACATAAGTTGATTATGTATAGCGTAAATCATTTACCAAACTATGTCAATATGCTAAAATCAACATTATGAAAGAGTGGATACCAATACCAGGAACAAGTAAAGACACATTAATTAAGGTTGCAATAATGGAATTTAGCCAAAAGGGTTACAACGGAGTTAATGTTACAGAATTAGCCAAAAAAGCTAATATGACTACCGGTGCAGTCTATCATCATTTTGGTTCAAAATCGAAGCTTTATGAAGTAATCAGAACTGATATGGAACAAAGATTAATTGATAGAATGGAGGGTGCGGCATCTTTATTTGATGAGCCAGAAGAAGCATTAAAAGCTGCATTAATTACTGGTTTAGACGCTGCAGTAAAACTAAACATCTGTAGATTAATTAGTGAAGAAACGCCTTATGATAAAAATGATAAAATTGAAGAGTTCTTATCAAATTTAACAAGTACTATTCAGGAACTTCCCATTGAGATTATACTGATATCCTCTTGGCGAACAATTCTTAAGGAAATAACGATCAATCAAATAACTCCTAAACAAGGGAAGGATTTAATTCAATGGATGTTTAAAAAGGGATAATATCTTGTTATCTCTTTTTTTCTAAATTCTAGTTTATCTACGCTTAATAGGGTGATTGTTTCGTTTGAGAGAGGCGATCAAGCGAAACATTAAAATAGTAATTATTAGGGCCATTAATTATAGTAAGTGATTATTATGAAAATAGAGGATACATTTAAGTATCAAACAAATAGGAGTCAGTCGAAAACCAAAGCTAGTTAATTGTTGACTTTAAATGTAACCCATATAACATCAACTACTGACGCAAAAATAGGTATGACTGGTCATCGTGTGAGGTTAAAGAGTATAAAGACAAGATATACCCTTATTCCTATTAACCATTTAAATAAGTTTCCCAATCATAATCATCTATTTTATAAAAATCGCCTCTTTCATTTCTTTCGTAAGCACATAAAGGCGGTTCTTGTATAAAGTCTAAAATGGAATCATCGATATTCAAGATTACCCCAATAGAGATGATTTGAAAGTTTTCAGAATCACTTAAAAAATCATCATCTTCATATCCACTTAATATTGACCAACCAAAATCACCTTCTCCATGTGGATAATCCCTTAGCATAAAGTTGAATTCCCTTTTTTCAAGTACATCATTGCTAACCGTTACTAAGGCATCAAAGTAAAAATCCCAGTCTGTTGAATTCGGGTCTTCATATTCCGTATCACATATATTTTGAATTCCGAATGAAATCTCATCTCCTAGATTTAAAGGTACATGCTGAGGTTCATTGTCCAGTTTTCCATTAAATTTCTCTCCTTTAATGGTGGAGATTTGAACCCACATTCTCTCCCCTCTAAATCCTTCATCTTCAGGATTTTCAGTTACGAAAATTAGCTTTACCAAATCACCGATTTTTAATTTCTCTAACACCTTTGAACTTGGAACATAAAACGTATACGGCGACGCTTTGTTTAGGTCGAAAACATTATCCAAATACCAAGACATCCTTTTTTTCTCCCCTTAATTTATAAGATTTTAAATATTGAATATAGATCGTTTCTTTACTATTATAGCACTGAGCTGAATCTCTAACTATGCACTTTAATTAGGCAAAAGACTCAAAGAGGTTTCAATCCTTAACGATTTAACTCATCAAGTTTTGCACTTACTAGCAAATAAATTCACTTGTAGCAATGATGGTAATCTAAGTATTCACTTCAACTTCGAAAACCCTTTCGAAGAACAAAAAAAGACAACAACCACAAAGGTTAGTTGCCTTCTTTTAAAAAGAGTTGAGCCACACACTCCACATGCATCGTTTGCGGGAACATATCCACAGGCTGCACTTCAATCGTCTGATATCCTCCTTCTTCTAGCACGTGTAAATCTCTAGCTAACGTGGCTGGGTTACAGGACACGTATACAACTTTTTTCGGCTTCATTTGTAAAATCGTGTTTAGTAGGTTTTCATCACAGCCTTTTCGCGGTGGGTCAACGACGAGGACATCGGCTTGAACGCCTTCTTCGTACCATTTTGGAATTACGTCTTCTGATGCGCCAACGGCAAATTCAACGTTTCGGAATCCATTTAATTCCGCATTTCGCTTAGCGTCCTCGATGGCTTGCGGGACGATTTCGACGCCGTACACTTTTTTCGCTTTTTGGGCAAGGAATAGCGAGATAGTACCGATTCCGCAGTATGCGTCGATGACAGTTTCGTTGCCCGTTAATTGTGCGTAGTCTAACGCTTTGTCGTACAGCACCTTCGTTTGTTCAGGGTTTACTTGATAAAAGGATCGAGCAGAGATGGCAAATTTGACTTGACCAATGGAATCATAAATGACTTCTTCGCCCCATAGCAGCTTCGTCTCGTCACCAAAGATCACGTTTGTCCGTTTTGCGTTTACGTTTTGCACGATGGATTTCACACCAGGGATGTTCGTACGGATAGCTTCTATTATTTTCTTTTTGTTCGGTAGCTCGGCTGTTTTCGTAATAAAAACGACCATAATTTCGTCTGTTTGAAAAGCAGAGCGAACCATCACGTGGCGAAGAACGCCTCGATGTTTTTCTTCATCATACGGGAGGATACCGTGTTGTTTACATAGCTCTTTTACAAGGGAAACAACTTCATCATTTCGTTTGTCTTGGATAATGCAATACGGCATATCGACGATTTCATGGCTTCGTTTGGCGTAAAAACCAGCGACCAGTTCTCCATTTTGAAGACCGACAGGTACTTGCGATTTATTCCGATAGCGCCATGGCTCATCCATTCCTAGTGTAGGATGAATCACAACATTTTCGAGCTTGCCTATTCTTTTCATCACATTTCGTACGTTGTTTTCCTTCGCCTTCAGCTGACCTTCGTAATTCATGTGCTGAATTTGGCATCCACCACAATCATGATAAATAGGACAAGGTGGCTCTTGACGATGAGGACTCTCCTCTACTAGGCTTATCAAACGACCAAAACCATATTTTTTATTCGTTTTAATAATCTTCACTTTCCCTTTTTCACCTGGTAAAGCGTTCGGGACGAAGATCGGATAGCCGTCTATTTTCATCACACCATTTCCATCATGGGTTAAATCCTCAAATAATGCTTCAATATAATCATTTTTTTTTACAGGGAGTTGTTTACTCATGCTTCTACTTCCTTTACGTTCGTTTTCGCCTAATTGATTGTATCATAACTCCTAATAAAGAAGGGGTGATGTTCTAAAGCTAATTTCATCCATGTCCTTAAGAACTTGATAACCTTTTTCGAAACACGATCATATCAAACGCTTGAATACCGTTTTCGACAATCGGTTCCGGATACGATAGAAAGAAATCTTTCCGAATTTCGCTCATTCGAAACCCCGCCTTTTGATAAAAGGCAATATTGTCGATGCTTGAATTAGCCGTTCCTACGATTAGTTCATCGTAGCCCTTTCCTTTGTACAGCTTCTCTATGTTTTCAATCGCCTTTCTCCCTATTCCTTTTCCCCGATAACCTTCCAACAAGGCCATATTTTTTAGCTCCACCACTTTTGATGATAGGAAGGTAACTTGGATAATTCCCACAATTCCCCTTTCACTGTTAATGGTGTACATGTCTCCTTCCCCGATATACTCCCTCACCATTTCTTTGCTTTCATCTGCTAACAACAGGAGAGGAAGGTACTTCTCCCTCTCCTGTTGAACGACCAAATGTAATGTCAAATTCATATCCGTCCCCCTCATTCATAGTTCCTCTCTATGTTTAAACACAAAATTAATCAGCTAGTGTGGACCCTTTTTATATGGATAAACTGATTACGTTTAATTGTACAAAAAACTCCTAGTTATCATCTAGGAGTTTTCAATCCATATCTTTCTACACACGATCTTCTTCACGAATTTTATCTAGTGGCACAAACACTTCGATGTGACGATAAAGGTTTACGAATTCAGCTGGTAATAGGCCACCAAATTCTCCGTCTAAGTTCAATTGAACTTTTTCTTCTGAGTACACTTTCACGTGATTTGCTTTCGTATAAATGACTTTTGGGTCGTTAAGATGCTCACCACGAAGGGCTAGTGAAGCAATGCGAATGAATTCGGCTAAGTTACATTTCTTCAAGATAATTAACGTAAACAGTCCGTCATTTATGGAAGCATCAGGTGCTAGACGTTCAAAACCACCTACTGAGTTCGTTAGTCCGATTAAAAAAAGTTGGACTTCTCCTTCAAATATTTTCCCATCATATTCTATCGACACATTTGAAGCACGAAGGGATGGGAGCATCTCAATTCCTTTTAAGTAGTACGCAAGCTGACCAAGCATTGTCTTAAGCTTACTAGGCACTTCATAAGTTAGCTCTGTTAAACGCCCGCCTCCAGCAATATTAATGAAGTATGTATCGTTCTTGCGTCCGATATCAACTGGAATGGTCTCCCCTTTAATGATGACATCCACCGCAGCCTCAATGTCTCTCGGCAAATGAAGTGCTCTTGCAAAGTCATTGGTTGTCCCCATCGGGATAATGCCTAGTCTTGGTCTGTATTTTTGCTCAGCCAGTCCGTTGACCACTTCATTTAATGTACCATCTCCACCCGCTGCAATGACTAGGTCATATTTTCTTTCTACCGCAATTTTGGCTGCATTCGTTGCGTCCCCTTCACACTCTGTTGCATGACAGCTTGTTTCATAGCCTGCTCGCTCTAGCTTCATTAATACTTCTGGGAGATGCTTTTTAAAAAGCTCTCTACCTGAAGTTGGATTGTATATAATTCTTGCTCGTTTCATTAAACCATCATCCTACTCATCTAAATTCCAAAATTCAGCACTATTTCCTACTTTCCATACCATCATATCGTAATTTCTAGAAAAAACCAATACTGCTCCTACTTGCTTTATCTAACACTACTTTATGAATAAATATCCCTACCATGATAGCCTCTTCCTAGTTTCACATTAGAAAGCGCTAATTGGCGATATTCATTTTGTTCAATTCATATTATTTCATACTGGCAATAAAAAAGTAAGTGATATGATACGCTCTTCTCGTTCGAAAAATGTAAAATCGGTTGAAGAATTCACACTTATAAAATACAAAATAGTACTCTTCTAATCGTTCATATTAATTCTTCTCTGAAATTAATAATTTGGATGCTATTTCTACTGCTTTTTTATAATGATTGTTTTTTAAGTAGAAACAGTATAATTTTTTTCCATAAATCTCAAAATAACTATGCTCATTAGTTTCTAAAAAATAAGGTAGCAACGTTTTTTCCATAAAGTTCATAGAATTCTCCTCTTCTTCAAGGATTTCATATTTTTGCGCTGAAAATAATAAAAGGTATTTTTGAACATCATATTTATCAGAAAGTGTATAGCCTTTCTCTATTAACATTATTAATTCCTTATGAGTTGTTGAAGGAATATGTTTAATACAATTGATATATGAAAAGAGAGAAGAAAGATAAAAACTACTAATTTGTGATTTTAAGTTCATAGACTTTTCAAAATAAACCCTTGCAACTTCATACTGTTTATTCTGAAGATATTCATAGCCTAAATTATGAAAAATTCTTGCTCTCATAGGGTGTTCCGGGTTATATTGCTCTATAACCTCTAATAGGTCAAGGTATTTTTCAATAATGAATTCTCTTTCATCTATTGAACTTACATTAAGTTGAATAATCTTAGTAAATTCTGCATCAAAAACTCTCTCAAAATTATTATGGTCTTTAAAGCTTTTTATAGCTTTCTCACTATAATAAGATGATAAAGATGTATAACCTAAGTTACTATATACTAACGCTAAATGGTAGAAATATTCTTCTGATTCTTCTCTGTATTCCTCTGATGTAGTTTTTAGATATTTTAAGGCACTTTCATTTTTCATCATTAATAAATAATATATCCCAAAAAGATGAAAAATATAATTTTGTATTTTGGGGTGAAATTTACTCATATTTCTCTCTAAAATTTTTAATAGTCTTTCACCTGTTTTTATATCTCCATGATAAAAAAAGTACTTTACCTTACATACTTGATACATTGGATAAAGATTAGTTTGTTTTATAAAATTTTCAGCGTTCTTTAGGGTTTTATAGAGTGAATCTATCTGATTTCGATTTTTATATTCCAAAGCCTTATAGAAAGAGAATAATTGACTTTTTAATTCTTTAAATTTTTTTTCCTCAGAATCAATGCTTATATTAAGCCTTTTAAAAATCATTTGAACGACTTCATCTGAAACATGAGTTACATTATTTTCAATCTTACTCATATGTGTAACGGAGCATATCCCTTCACACAATTGTTCTTGTGTTAGATTACATAGCTTCCTATTATATTTTATGATTTGGCCAATATCTAAATCCATAGAATCCTCTCCATTGCAACTATAAATTAGCAATAACTATTTTTCTCCGACAGAAGTTCACTTCAAAGCAAGACTTTATTGCATATTTGTATCTATTATACTAAATATTGCAATACATTAATTATTATGGAATAAAAAATTAGAATAATAATAATAATATAATTTGTTAGTCAGTGCTATCTTGGTTTAGCGTTTTAAAAAAGGATGTTAAGGAGAGGTAAAATAAAATTCAAAAATTGTAACGGCTTCTGTTCTTTCTCTTGGTCTATTAACTTCGATGGCTAGTGTGAACACAAATACTGCTTTAGCTGCTGAACCTTCTGCAGACAAAGCCATACCTGTTGGATGTAAAAAAATTGGCTACAAAGTTCACTCTGGGGACACTTTATGGCTTATTTCGAACAAATTTAATATCCCAATTAGCACCATCCTTGACTTAAACCCTAGTATTACTGATCCAGATAAAATTTATGTAGGACAATACATTATAGTTTGGGATTGTAGAGCAGTATAGTAATATAAGGTAGGTATTTAATTTGTTGGAAAAACCTGAGGTTTATTCCTAACAGGCTTCAAAGGTGCGAACAGTTAAAACACAACAAAAAACACACGGTAACTACCGTGTGTTTTTTGTTAATATATCTATATTTAAGGTGTAATACTTACTTTTTCTCATATAATAATTCACGGATTTTCGTTATATCAACAATCATCATCTTTCTATTCACCTTCATTATTTTTAAATAAATCTATTTAAATATTCGTCAAATATTTTGTTCATTACTTTGGGGGTGTTTTCTAAATAAACATTAATTTGTTCAATGTTCGATTCGAATTTATCAGAGTTTCTCTCATCTGTTGGAAAATCAGATATTCCTTTAATAATAATGCATTCAACATCATTCTTCTTACAGATATAAGCAATTGCACCCGCTTCTGTATCGGCTATGGTTATTTCGTTCTTTTTAAGTTCTAAATAGTCCTTCCACATAACTACTGCTTTATCAGCGGTGCCAATTGTTCCGTTATAAAAATCATTCCCATATTTTGATAGATTAATATTAACTATGAAGGATTGTTTAATTAGAGGCTCAACTTCTTTTACTGTGCAATCATATTGAACGGCTTTATCGGGTACAAAAATATCTAAATTACTAAACTTATCATCTATTCCTGCACATGTTCCAGCAACAATTACTTTAGTTAAATTAAATTTAGAAATCATGTATTGATTACCACCAACACCATTTACTTTTCTTACACCTGTACTATAAAAAACAAGTTCAGTACCATTAATTGTCCTTATGAAATACTCGCCATATGGATAACTGAATCGTTCGTTATCTTTTATGTTAAAGTATTCCAATGTTGCTTCGTATTCCCACTTCGTTGCTATGCTTATTCCTATCATCGACTTATCACCCTACAAATATAATTTGTCACGAAAATGTCTATACACGGTCTTCATTTCATTTTTATCACTATTCATCTTTACTCTGTTCATCAACAGTTGGTTATTACTATGTAGGTATCCTTTTTTACTAACCTGCTCATTAGTTTAAGTACATAACATCTCAATCTTTAACATAAATATCCTAAAAACTTCGTAAATAAATAGCAAAAGTTCATAAAATGTGTGTTTTTTAAAAATAAATTCATTATTACTTTGCTTGAAGGTGTTGGTTTCATCTCAAAAGTAAACCCGTTAGTTTATTTCCTCGTTTTTTTAATTGATTAAATACCGTCTCATTGTATGCTCTATAGTGTGAATATTCTTATCTCCACTTCTGTTTCACTATTATGGATGAAGTAATTGTCCTTTTTTGTAGGTGAGATATTACTGGAAGTTTGAGTTTTCTATGTGTCAATCATCCATTCCTGTAATTTTTCATCTGAATTCTTTTCAAAGAAAATGAAACAAAGTCTCAAAATGCGGAGGGTGTCCACGAAAAGAGCAAGCGTATCCGCATAACGCTAGGGTGCTCTTTTTGAACAGGCGATTTAACTAGCGTATAGTCATTCAATGCTTTCTTAAAAAACTACAATTAGTTAAATAGCGAAACCCCTCGATCTTGCAAAAATTCGACTGCTTCTTCTAATGGTCGATCATGAAATCCATATACTTGTTGAACGGTGTCACGCCACTTTTGATAACTTCTCATCTCGTATTCCCGAAGATTGCGGTATGTCATTACTTTTAATGTTTGATTACGTAAATAGAAACACGTATTGCCTTGAAATTTTACTGCTGTGATTCTTCGCATGTTTGGATTGTCTGGTTTATCTTCATAGGACCGTTGAATGTCTACATCCATTTCGTTTTGTGATAGCGGTGTCCAGTCAATTAGCTTTTTCACAAATGATTTTCCGTTCGAGCGACGGTCAATTTCAAATTGAGCAAAATCCTTTTGTGTAAAAATAATCTCTTCCCCAAATCCATGGAGAACATGCCGCTTTTTTTGCTCGAGCTCAACTGGTTTCATAATGGGTGCTCCATATCCAACATCTACATAAAATCGTTTCCCTGCAACCTTCACCATAAGACCAAGATGTCCTGGATGCACACGTACAAAGTCTGTCTCAAAACCGAGCTCTTTTAGCAAACGAGCAAAATTAATATTTAGTGTAAAACACGTTCCGCCCCATTGCTTATGGCAAAGCTGTTCAATAAATTGTTCCAAAGATGGTACTCGTTGATCTTCGTGAAGAAAAAAGTGAAATTTACTGACCGTTTCATAAGGTACTCGAAGAAGATGGTGCTGAATCAATCGCTGTAAGTAGTTCACATTCGGATCTTCTTTTGCTAAATACAAGTAATTCACATATCGTTCCACGACGGCTTCCATGTATCATTCATCCAATTTATGCAATATCACTACTTGGTACGAATGACGAATGAGAAACGACTCGTTCATCTGGAAGTCGTTTCGTAAATGTTCCTTTAGTGCTTGAAGACCCTCTTCTAATCGATCCATTTCCATTGTCAATGACTCAAACTCAAATCGAATACAATCACACCACTCATCAATTGTAAACGGCACATCATAATATTTTTTGTACACGTCTCTCGTATCAAATCCGCTATCTGTCCATTCAGTAAACCACTCAACAGGAAGGTTGTTAATATGCGGTTTCCTTGCATTATTCTCCCAGAACCCTTCAGGAAGATACCTTTTTAATAAAGAAAATGTTTCTTCAACAACCGGAGTTCTCTGCGAAATCGTCGAATCCGCTACAATGAAAATGCCATTTTTCTTTAAAATGCGGTTTATCTCTCCCAATACCTTTTGTCGCTCAAACCATTGCCAGGAACGAAAAGCTACCACCATATCACACTCATTTTCTGTTAATGATACGTTTTCCGCATATTCTTTCCGATAAGGCACGGTGGTCATATATTTTTCATTCAACTGCTCTGCAATATTAATAAGTGAGGAAGGTTCTATCCCGACAATGTCCCCTCCACGTTTATGAATTTTACGAGTGAGAGTACCGGTACCTGCCCCTAAGTCAACGATACGCTTCCCTTTAAATTGTATTCCACGAAATAATAAGCTATCAAAAAAGCTATTTGGAATTTCATCACGAGACTTTATATACGGCTGTGTCACTTTCCCGCTCTCAATACTTTTCATCAAGTCCCCTGCTTTCAAATAATATCTATATTTTTCCTTAATGGCCTTATAAAGCGTTTCATTAATAATTATTTCGATACATTTTTTCGAACTCCTTCTCCCCTGTGGAATTCTCCTGTTTATTAAGCTTTTTTAAGCCAAATGAACTAATCAAACGTTTGTTTAATAAGACGAAATAGTAAAATCCTCTCTCTCCAATCAGCTTCATAAAAAAAAACAGCACAATGGCTGTTTTCATTAAGGCTAAACAGATACTTTACTTTGGTTCATTCTTGCAACGTTTTCACCCGCTGTTTTTTTCAAATCCTGCGTGAAACCTGCTACCATAGTCGTCTGTTCCTTCTTAAAATATTCAATAACCTCTTCATCAAATTCGATTTCTACTAATTCGCGAAGATCCCAAATACGAAGGGCGATCATAATTGTCACAATATGCGCAACCGTTAGTGAGTTCTTCTTAAAATGAACAAACTCATTAATAGTGGCAACTCGAAGCCCTGTTAAGCGGTGTAAATCTCCTTGAGTCATCCCTCTTTCTTTTAGAATGCTCCCAAGCTTAACATTCACTTTATGAGGAAATTGTTCGAGTAGTTCTTTCACGATGTCATTTGTCTTAAGATGGATCATTATTCTCCCCCATTTCCTCCTCATTTTATCAAGAGTAACGGTATTCCGTGAATAGGGAATGAGTGGAAAAAACAAACGAAAGAAGAGCCATGACTACTCACTGGCGAATGTTGAGGTCAACCTGAATCCGTTTCATCGCAAAATATACTGTGATTACTACTCTATCCTAATATGTTCACTTCGTGAGCAAGCTTACATCTCCTGTTGTTGTTCCTACTATAATCTTTGGTCCATCTCCAGTGGAATGAGTATAATGACCATCATTTTGTACTTGAAGTTCTGGCCAATCAATCACAAAATCTCCTGTGGTAGAATCTAGTACGAGTTTATATTCAGACGGGGTTGGATTCACCCTTATGAGAACGCTGCCTGTCGTCGTCGATATATCAAGTGCTCTTGTTAGCTTTCCATTAAATTCAACGTCACCTGTTGTGCTAATGAGCCTTGTATCTGCTACCACATCTGTAAGAGAAAGCTTCCCTGTAGTCGTTTCCCCTTTCATCATCGTCCCATTAAAATGGGCGATGTTAACATCTCCTGTTACCGCGTCAGCCATTATTTCAGCTCCGTCAAACTCCTCAACATATACATCACCTGTAGTCGTTTGAAGGTCAAGAGCCTTCACACTGTTATTAGGAAGAAATATTGTGGCTTCGACATCTAAAAAGCGAAAAATAGAAAATAAAGTCCAATTATCTTCATCAATCGTGATTTCTAATGTCTTTCCCTTCTGCTCTGCTCTTATGTCTACCTCAATTTCTTCTGAAACGTCACCAGAAAGCTTCACTAAGACATTTTCCTTATCATGTGATTGATAATGGAGGTCAATGGTTGTGGACTGAACAGTTACTTGCTCTAAATCGTTTATCTCAATAACCTTCTCCATTGCAATAGGTTTCTTTTCCATGGAAAAACCGCCCGTTGTTAAAAGCATGACGAATAGACCAATAACCCCTATTAAAAATAAAATCAAACCTGACAGTGCTATACGTTTGTTCATCGACTGTCACCTCTTACGACTTTTCTCATCCAATGATAATACTGCTTTACCACAAACAGATAGCCTTTTCCTAACCAAACACTAAATGCCCAAAAAAGAAGCCCTAAGCCTACCGTAAGCATGCTTGCAAAGATGAGTGTCAACCATTTTTCCCCTCCGCTTAATCCTGCTACATTTACATCTAACTGTAATAGTGCACCAATAGGCTCTGCAAAAAGAATCATCACTCCAGAGAATAATAGAGCAATGGCAGCACTAAAAAAGCCTATAATGGCTCCTGCAAACCCAAGCGCTGGACCAAGTACAATAACAAGAGTAAAGAACATAAGCCCGATAACCAAAATAGCATGACCTGCAGACGATGGGGATGGTGGGGATGGTGGGGATGGTTCCTTGCGTTTTATTGGCTGAGGGTCGGGCTGTTGTTCTTCTTTTATTATTTTTTCTGCCACTTCCTCAGGGGTTCCTAAATAGTTCACCATTTCATCTACATCTTTTTCATAAGAAAAACCTAACTCTATTCGTCGACGATAATAGTCGATGACTTCTGTTCGGCGTTCTGGTCGTACATCCACAAGCGCCATATCAAGTCGTTGTAAATATTCTTCTTTTGTCATTCTCTCACCTCTTTTACAGCTTTTACTATTAATTTAACCATCTAGACGGAAAATCCTGTTTCTTTGAAAAATATATTCTATTACTTTGTGATTATTAATAGAAAACGTAATGGCTTCTTTAGTATTTTTTAACAAAATTCGCCAATTGTCTTCATATTACATTAACAAACTAGCTTTATGCTGAAATAGAAATAACCAGTACAGAGGAGGAATTACATTGAAACGTGTGTTTAAGAGAAAAATACTTCCGTTAGCTGTAGTCACAACTCTTGCACTTACTACATTAACCGTTAGTTCCACAGCATCAGCCACTTGGGGTGGAGGGAAGAAAAACAAAACCGGTGTTAAAAACATGATTATGATTGTGGCAGATGGCGCTGGGCAACCCTATTATACGGCTTATCGTTATATGAAAGACGATCCTTCAACGGAAGATTTAGAACCGACTATATTCGATGATTATTTTGTTGGCATGCAAACCGTCTACTCTCATGATCATGAAGAAAATATTCCTGATTCTGCTGCAACAGCAACAGCAATGGCCTCAGGGATTAAAACATATAATAATGCCATTGGAGTAGATGAGGAGGGCAATCCTGTTAAGACAGTGCTAGAACAAGCAAAGGAAGATGGATTAGCGACTGGTTTAGTAGCTACCTCTCGAATTAACCATGCGACACCAGCTGCTTATGTAGCCAAAAATGAGCATCGTGGCAATTACGATGAAATTGCGAATGATTTCTATGACAATATGATTAATGGACAACATGCAGTAGATGTCATTCTTGGTGGGGGAGAACAATATTTTAAACGGGAGGATCGTGACCTAACAGCTGAATTTGTAAAAGATGGGTTCGGATACGTTACAACTCGTTCTCAGCTATTACAAGACCAAAGCAATCAAATTTTAGGATTATTCGGGAAAGATTTAAGCAAAGCCATCGATCGCCATGAAGAGGAGCCTTCCCTTTTGGAAATGACAAAGGAATCCATTGAACGATTAAGCAAAAGTGATGATGGTTTTTATTTAATGATTGAATCAAGTCAAATTGACTGGGCTGGACATGACAATGATATCGTTGCCGCTATGAGTGAAATGGAAGAATATGCGACCATGTTCGAATATGTCATCGATTGGGCGAAGCAAGATGGAGAGACATTGGTTGTTGCTACGGCGGATCACAGTACAGGAGGACTATCTATCGGGAGTGGTGGCCCGTATTTATTTGATGGGAACATAATCGAAAAGTTTAAACACACGCCAGATTATATGGCTTCCTTAATTGCTGATGGGGCTTCAGTAGAAGATACGTTAAAGGCCAACATCGATTTTGAGATTTCGCCAGAAGAAATCCAAGCCGTAAAGGATGCGGGTAGTGATCGTAAAGCTATCGACAATGCCATTGAAGCCATTGCCAACGAACGCGTTCGCTCAGGCTGGACGACAAGTGGACACACTGGGGAAGAAGTACCTGTCTTTGCATTTGGACCACAAAGTGAAAGATTCAGAGGCATGATTGACAACACTCTTCACGCCGACATTACATTCGATATTTTAGCAAAAAACAGTAAAGGGAAAAAACGCAAATGGGATTGGAAGCGTTGGTGGGAATAAAAAAACAGAAGCGACCTTGGTACGTGACCAAGGTCGCTTCTTTATCATTATCCTTATTCTATATTATTCGATTCCGACTGCGTCAAACGCTTGATTGACACTCGTCACTTCTGCGCTACCTGCACCGTAAAGATCTGTTGCACTTTGTACAGCCGTCGCGCGAAGATGACTAAAGGAAGAACTTGGCGTTAAATACTGTGTTAAAGAGCGGTAGAAGATATCACCTAGCTTATCCTGACCAATGCCCCTCACTGTGACGCCATAGTGGCTTCCACCTTCACTTAATAAATAGGCTGCCTTATTAATGATTCCACTGTTGATATGAACACCACCATTATCTCCCGAGCCTGTATAGCGAACGGAATAATGATCTGGATCATTGTACTTCGTTGGATCACTTAGTGAACGAAGAGCATCATTTCTTACACCTGGTGTGTACACATCTTCTCCCATTTCCCAATCTGGATTATTGTTTGCCTCAAACTCTACTAATGTTCCAAAAATATCAGACATTGCCTCATTGATAGCACCGGACTCATAGGAGTAAATAAGATCCGCTGTTGTATCCGTTACAGCATGCGTTAATTCATGCGCAACGACATCTAGTGAACCAGATAGTGGAATAAAGGTCGAACCATCGCCATCTCCATAAACCATTTGTCTACCGTTCCAAAAAGCATTATTATAGCTTCTGCTATAATGAACAGTTGACTCAAGCGGTGCTCCCTTTCCATCATAGCTATCTCGATTGAACACATTCATATAATAATCATACGTCACACCTGCATAGTGATGTGCATCAACAGCGGCTCCATCATAGCTAGCATTCAGTACATTATCATCATCTGCCCACAAGCTACCTGGAAGGCGAGTTCTCTGATTGGCATCATACGTAAAGATTCCCCCACCTCTTGTATTATCTTGTAAATAATAGGTGGAAGAAGATAAGTACGTATTTAACGACTTTTGACCTCCTAATACACCTATACCTGTTCCCACTTCATCTGTTCCATTATTCCCACCAGGCTTTCCAGGTTTACCTTTGGCGGTATGAATTTCATTGATTTTATTTAATACCTTACCTGTAACAGCATCAACAAAATAGTTCCAATTTCCAGGTTCAGGCGATAAGAAATTTAAATTAACTTGATAAGCATAGTGAGCTTCTTCCCCATCAACAAAAATGACTAATTCTGATTTTGGTGCATATTCGTACTCAGGAGTAGAGCCTAATGATTCGATAAGGTCTTGCTCTGCCACCGTTGTTGCCTCTTGCTTTTTCAGCTTACCTCCTGCTTTTAACGCGCCTTTTTGATCTAAATCAGGCTGGACTGCTCCTGAGACAGCTGTTAAAACTCCTTCACCATCTACATGGGCGGTCATGACTGCACCATAGACAGGAGTCCCTTTATATACCTGTTGAAGGCGCAGGTATGTATACCCTAACTCATCCTTCTTTTGTTCCTTTACAATGAAAGAGGTTTTTGCCTCTCCTGACACTTTAAACTTCGTTCGATTCTCATTAATATATCCAAATACAACCTCTTCGGCGTTTTTACTAGATGGTTTTGTCAGCTTACCTGCAACAAACTCTGGTGTTCCAACCTTTTGGCTCCACTTTATTTTTTCATGAACATCCGCTGCACCTAACGTCTCTTGAGACAGAATGGGACTTGCTACCAATCCTGCTGCTAAACCTAAAACTAGTAATTGTTTTTTCAAATAAAAACACTTCCTTTTCTAAATTTTATTAATATTTGGAATATTAACACTAAAAAATATATTTTATTTAGAGAAAAAATACTAGACGCTTTTTGACCTATTTTTACCAAATAGGCCATATATCCTAGTAGTCTAGTCTTGTAGAATGAATAAGAATAATGTCATTCTCCAAGTGACAAATATCGAGCTCTATTTTAAGTAATTCCTTCTAATTCAAAAATTCGAGGAATGCTTAATAATTTATAGATAAGAAAATGACCTTATACTTGTTAAGAGGCGATAAAATGGGGATTGAAATGGTCTTAATCTTTTTGCCTATATTTTAAAGGCCTACCGGTGGCTAAACTGCTTCATAATGGTTTATTCTTAGAATCTACGCAATAAAAAAAGAAAGCTCAGCGCTATCGAATAGCACTGAGCTTTCTTTTTCCATATGACAATGTTCGTTCCATTACCAGCATAACGAACATTATCTATCGCTTGTTTAACTCTTGCAGTAGTAATTTATTTATAATTTGTGGGTTTCCTTGCCCTTTTGTCGCTTTCATCATTTGACCAACAAGGAAGCCTACGGCCTTTTTCTTCCCATTTTTAAAATCCTCAATGGATTGTTCGTTTTGGTCAAGGATACTCTCGACTAGCTTCAATAGCTCATCTTCGTCCGAAATTTGGACCAATCCTTTTTCGTTAACGATTGCTTCTGGACTACCCCCGTTCACCACGAGCTCTTTGAAGACGGTCTTCGCAATTTTAGAAGAAATAACCCCTTTTTCAATCAACGCAATCATCTCCGCTAAGCTTTTTGGAGTTAGAGGAAGATCGGCTAATTCTTTTTGTTCAGCGTTTAAATAGCCAGATACTTCTCCCATTAACCAGTTAGACGCAAGCTTAGCATCGGCTCCAGCTTGTACGGTTTCTTCAAAGAAATCGGCCATTTCAATCGTCATTGTCAAAATGTTGGCATCGTAGGCTGGTAAGCCAAGCTCTTCTACATAATGATGTTGACGTTGATCAGGTAATGGCGGAATTTCAGCACGAATCCGTTCCTTCCATTCCTCATTAATATGGGTTTCGACAAGATCTGGTTCTGGGAAATAACGATAATCCTCTGATCCTTCTTTTACACGCATTAAGATCGTCTCGCCTGTTGCTTCGTCAAATCGGCGGGTTTCTTGTTGAATCGAACCACCAGCCAATAAGACTTCTTCTTGTCGTTTCTCTTCAAACTCCAATCCCCTTTTCACGAAATTAAATGAATTTAAATTTTTCAACTCTGTTTTCGTTCCAAAGGCTTTCTGACCAACCGGCCGAAGGGAAATATTAGCGTCACAACGAAGGGAGCCTTCTTCCATCTTACAGTCTGATACTCCTGTATATTGAATAATCGCTTTTAACTTTTCTAAATAAGCATACGCTTCCTCCGCTGTACGGATATCAGGCTCTGACACAATTTCGACAAGCGGTGTTCCTTGACGATTGTAGTCACAAAGGGAGCCTTCCGCAGTATGGGTCAACTTCCCTGCATCCTCTTCTAAATGAAGACGCGTAATCCCAATTCGTTTCTTCTTCCCATCCACTTCAATGTCAATCCAGCCATTTTCACCAATCGGCTTATCAAACTGGGAGATTTGGTATGCTTTCGGGTTATCTGGATAAAAATAGTTCTTCCGATCAAATTTAGTCACTTCGGCAATGTCACAGTTTAATGCCATTGCCGCTTTCATGCCGTAATCGACCACTCGCTTATTAAGAACAGGAAGTACACCTGGATATCCAAGGTCGATCACATTTGTATTCGTATTTGGCTCTGCTCCAAAGTGATTCGGTGCAGATGAAAAGATTTTGCTGTCTGTTTTTAATTCGACATGAACTTCAAGTCCTATAACCGTTTCAAATTCCATCAATAAATCCCCCCTTACAAGATTGGTTTTTGTTTATGAAAATCGGTTGCTTGTTCAAAAGCATGGGCTACCCGGTAAATCGTACTTTCATCAAAATGCCGTCCAATCACTTGTAAACCTAATGGTAATCCACTTTTTGAAAAGCCACAAGGAACAGAAATAGCTGGAACACCTGCTAGGTTAACAGGAATCGTTAATAGATCATTGGCATACATCGTAAGTGGGTCATCTATTTTTTCCCCAATGTTAAATGCAGGGGTAGGTGTCGTAGGTCCAATGATGACATCGTATTTATTTAATACCTTTTCAAAATCGTTCATTATTAATGTGCGCACTTGCTGGGCCTTCTTATAATAAGCCTCATAGTACCCTGAGCTTAGGGCGAACGTTCCTAGCATGATGCGCCTTTTCACCTCTTCACCGAATCCTTCTGCCCTTGTTTTCTTATACATATCTAGTAAGTTTTCAGGATTTTCTGTACGATAGCCATATCGAACACCGTCGAAGCGTGAAAGGTTAGCCGAAGCTTCTGAGGAGGATAATAGATAGTAGGCTGCTATACCATACTGGCTATGCGGTAACGATACTTCCTCCCATGTTGCGCCTAAGCTTTCAAGTACCTTTAATGAAGCTAAAACAGCTTGGCGAGCTTCCTTTCCTACTCCTTCACTTAAATACTCTTTCGGAACTGCAATATTTAACCCCTTTATATCTCCTGTTAAGGCATGGGTAAAAGGAGGGACGTCCACATTTGCTGATGTCGAATCATTTTCATCATACCCAGAGATTGCTTGCATCAAAAACGCATTGTCTTCTACGTTACGTGTAATTGGGCCGATTTGATCGAGCGATGAAGCAAACGCGACAAGACCGAAGCGTGAAACACGTCCATAGGTCGGCTTTAAGCCAACTGTTCCAGTAAAAGCAGCAGGTTGGCGAATTGACCCACCTGTATCAGACCCTAATGAAAACGGTACTTCTCCTGCTGCAACAGCAGCAGCAGAACCCCCTGAAGACCCTCCAGGTACGGTTTCTAAGTTCCACGGATTACGCGTTAATTGAAAGCGAGCGTTTTCTGTGGAAGAGCCCATAGCAAACTCGTCCATATTTAGCTTCCCAATTGTAATCGCTTCTTCTGCTTCAAGTTTGTTTACAACGGTTGCATTGTAGATAGGATCAAAGTTCTCAAGAATTTTACTTGAGCATGTTGTGCGAAGCCCTTTCGTTACAATATTATCTTTTAACCCAATCGGTAACCCAAAGAGCATTCCTTTTCCTTCGTCTGTACCGAGTTTTTCATCAAGTGCCTTTGCTTGGCGACGAGCTTTTTCTTCATTTAAAGTAATAAACGCCTGTACTTTATCATCCACTTCCGCAATTCGTTTAAACGATTCGTTTACTAAGTCAGACACAGTCAATTCTTTTTTATGTAATAACTGCTGTAACTCTACTAGGTTTGATTCAAATAACGACACACTTCTTCCTCCTTATTCTAAAATAGGTGGTACCACAATTTGCCCATCTTGATGCTTAGGTGCATTTTTCAATACTTCTTCACGAGGAAGACCGTTCATCGGCTTATCGTCACGGAAGACATTTTTCAATGGAATTACATGAGACGTAGGTTCAACATGACTCGTATCGACCTCATTCAACTGCTCTGCAAAGCTAATAATGGAGCCTAACTGCTTTGTAAAAATTTCAACCTCTTCTTCAGTTACAGCTAGCCGAGCTAAATTCGCTACATGTCTTACTTCGTCCTTTGATATTTTTGACATATCCTTTCACCTCCGAAATGTTCGAACTCTCACAATAATAAAAACATCTTAACAAACCTGTCCTTATTCTGACAACATCCGTCAATGAATTGAGCTAATTTTTATTCTATTAAAGTAAAAAGGTGACCCTCATGGAAGGTATCATAGTAACTAGCTAAGTTTCCGTAAACAAAAAGCTGTATCTTCATCGATACAGCTTATTTTTTAAAGAGCTTATGAAATAATGATGGTTTTTTCTGCGGAGATGAGGCTTTGGGCGAGTCCTCATTGTCTGATAGTAAAATGTCCTTTTTATTAATGGCATAATCATAGGCTAAAACCAAGCCATATTCACAATCATACTCTTTATTCGTCACCATCGTATAGTGGAGATTAAATTGATTAGCCTTTTTAATATAATCCGACAAATAGGAATAATTCATATTTCCATTTAGAAGAAGGTGAGCTTTAGGATGGCTCTTCATTAATTCCTCAATCTCCTGATAAACGCCCTTTTTTCGAACTTGACTTTTGGTTAACGCCACAAGTACTCTTTCACGAAATGTTCCTAAATACCGTCTTCGTTCATCAGGCTTGAGCTCTTTCTTCCCGTACATTCCTTCTTGTAAATAATCATCGACCGATTTTTTTACCATTTGAAAATCTCCTTTATTACCTATTATGAATGGTTCCTTATTACTTTATGTAACAACAGCCAAAAGGTCATACACAATGTAACTGATGTTACCTAGAAGAAATAACATCACCTTGCATCCTTTCTCTAAACAGTATAAGCTTGTGGGCAATAAAGAGTAAATAAACATGCTCTACTCCTTAACCAAGCGTATACAGCTCCGACTTAACATGTTTAGCCATCCTTTTTAATGTAAGATTATCTCCATCCAGTCAATAGATTTAACATTCTACAGATTAAACAAACGTTTGATTAACATTAACTATTTGCAAGAATCCACTTTTCGCAGTAAAGGAATCAAATTTATCTCTCTATACTAGGGGAACGAATGGATGTCCCTATCGTGACAATGTTAAGATAAATCTCTTTCCAGACTCATCCCATTCTTTTTTACCATTAAATTCATGAAGCCATAAATTGAAGAACTAATTAATAGACCTCCCGCCAAGATATAAACAAGGCGTGCACCTATAAGATCAACCACTACTCCAATTCCAATGATAGATAAGATGAAAATAAATTGAACGAGAACGGATCTCGCTGCAAAAATTTTTGTGAGTGTCTCTTGATCCGCACTATTTTGAAACATAGTTTCTTGGGCAAGGTCTCGAAGTTGATAGGCTGGTCCCATTAATAATACTAATAGTAAAGCCATATAAGGATTTGATACCAAACCATAAAGTAGGGTTAAAACACCAAAAATACTAGCACCAGCTAACATAAAAGGGGTTAGACGACCACGTAATTTGGTTGAAAAGTGATAGACAACAACTCCTCCAATAATCGTTCCTAAATAATAGGCTCCATTAATGTACCCCCACCAAGTCTCTCCTAACTGCAAAGCTTCATTGACAAATGCCAAAGTAACAGCACCAATCCAAATGGTTCCGACCCAAGCTTCCATTAAGTCCATTGTTACGATTACTCGTAACCCTTTATGCCGATATAAAAATTTCCATCCATTGGTTAAACGGGCTTTAAATGATTCATTCGAACTTAATGTTGATTTCTTTTGAACCTTTACAGTGAGTAGACATAAAAACGATAGAAGCACTAGAAATACGGACATTCCTACCGTTACAGCTGCGCCAAAGAAGGATAGGAATAACCCACCAAATGTCCAGCCTCCAAATAAAAATGTTTGATCAATCGTTGAAAGTAAACTATTTGCCTTTACTCTTTCATGTTCAGGAACGATTGAACGTACTAAAGTACTTTTTAATGGAGAAAACCAGCCATTAAAGAACGAAATAATCGCTATGACAACATAGGTTAATACGATTGTCATTTTTGATATATCAATAGAAAACAAAAAGCAAAGAAGTAAAAGGAAAAACCATTGTAATACTTGAGAAAAAAGCAAAAGAGAACGCAGTTGATAACGGTCTGAGAAAGTAGGAAGCAGTGTACTGCTTGCCATGCGGGATATGACGCTTATCAACGTAACTCCTGCTGATAAAGTCGTTGAACCTGTAGCATGGTATAAAAACAACACCACAGACATCGTATAAAGTGAAAAACCTAAATTTGTTGTTGTCTGGCTTATTAATAAACCATAATAGGAACGTCCCATTATATTTCCTCCTATAAAAATCGGACCCCAAAAGAAAAGGTGCTAGTGTTCACTAGCAACCTACTCATTCTGCATACATTTCATTTAAAACGGAAGAATAACCTCGTTATATTGAAAGCAATATGAAGAGTAAAGCTAAAATCGCTGGAAGTCCTTGTTTTAGTAAAATTCCTTTATTCGCTGTTAACGCCCCAAATACAGCCGCACTAATTACACATAGGAGGAAGAAAACTTGAACACTTATTTCAAATGAGTCTGGCACAAAAAATAATCCCCAAACTAAACCCGCAGCTAGAAAACCATTATATAACCCCTGGTTAGCAAATAACGTTTTTACTTTTGGGTGGTTTAGTAACTCTTCTGACACCTTAAATGTTCTTTGCGCTGTTTTACTAGTTGAAAAAAACATTTCTAACACCATAATGTATACATGTTCGATTGCTACTAATAAAGTAAAAATAAATGCGATGAGTTCCATATACACACCCCTTATGAATAATTTTTCTCTTTGTACATTCCTCCACTACACGAAAACCCTAATACGAGTAAAAATCTCAATGCTGAAATGGTAAGTATGAACTTTCACCATTTAACCACCATCTTTTCAATATCCTGATACACAATCGATCATGATGACTTTGCCATTAATTTAAGTGCTAGACCAATGGTTGCATCATGATTTCACTTGCTTTATATATCCCTATCGAAAGCCCACCAAGATAGTTTTTAAAATCGACATATTCTCCTCTACAAAAGCTCGGTGTTTTTCAAAGCTTCTCTTTTTGCCCCATCCAATGGAATTAAAAGCATCGTAAAAACGGTAAAAAGGTAAAATGGTTTGCAAATCAAGGAGAGGACGAATAGACTGATAGCCTTGTTGATAGGCTTCGATTGTTCCTGGGTATTTCATAAAAATATCTCGGTTTAGTTTTGTAAAATCCATTTCAGTAGCTCCAATACGAACACTTTCAAAATCGATAATGCCAGCTACTTGATTTTCATGGACGATTATATTGCCTGGTCGGAAGTCAAGGTGGATAAAGCAAGGACCGTCTGGTGACGAGAGTGATTTCATATGATGATTAAAATAATGTAAGGATTGTTCATATAAACGTGGGTGAATCATTTCCTTTACTTCATTCGCAAAGAAATAAAATTTGCTTTCAACAAACGAAGACCAATCATCATACACATTTTCTACTGGGCTTGTTGCATCCAGTTCATTTGGAACAACTTCATGGAGCCTAGCATGGTACACACCTATATCATAGGCTAACTTTGTATCTACCTTACCCGTTAACGGCACACCTTGAATGGTGGATAATAATAGTGCACCGGTGAAATCGTCATTCCCCTCCCAATAATCTAACACTTGTGGAACAGGAAACTCATGATATAAACGGGTAAGCGCTGCATACTCCCTTTGAAGCTTTTCTCGTGAATAAGGAATTTTCAGATAAACTGTACGACCATCAAGTAAGGTAAGTTTATAAACGGTTGAACTGAATGATTGAGGTACATCGTCTACAGATAATACATTTAACTTAAATTGATTAAGTACTTGCTGCAGCTTTTTCATCCGTATTTATTTAACACTCCTTCCCTTCGATATGCACGTTGAGACAATGTCAACACTAAAGAAATGTATTCCATCCACTTACATTAAACCTTTGATAGCATTAGGTAGACTCTATTAAACTTACTACTTTTTAATCTATGTATGATCCAATAATCGGCATGATTGAATATCCAACGACCATAGCCCGGAATTCAACACGACCGTTGATTGTGTAATTGCAATTTTCTTCTGAAAAATCGGACCATCTAACACAAATGTATGGTATTCTCCAGCTTCCCCCATAACACAACTCTCTGTCTGATGAATTTCATTGTAGAAATCCCAATCTAGTAATCTGCCTGGCCAGGTTGAATCAAAAACCTTAGTAGAAGCTCTACAAACGATAGATTGGAAACCTAGGGATATAAACTCATGAAGCAGATTAGAAGAATGATTTTGAGAAATCCATACTGGAAATAAAGGTTGAAGGCCAGATTGATAGGATACTTTCTCATTCCATTCTCTATCTTCCTTTGAGTATAAGCTTCCAAAAACGATTGACTCTACTCCATATTCCTCTTTTATTAGATAGAGTGCCCTTTTTAAAGACAATTCATATTCTCCTGCTGAATCCACTAAAATTAAAGGCAGTCCTAATGCGGCAGCTTGCAACCTTAAAATATCTAGCCGTACACCGTGTGCATGATTTCGATCATCTTTTTCTGACACCATTGAGACTAAACAAACGACATTATCATTCTGTTGAAGCACACGATACAAAGCAAGACAACTATCTTTCCCACCACTCCAGCTTACGGCAACATTTTTCCCTTTTTTCCTCTCCATTTTCTCACAACCTCTACTAAACTTATCTGTCAATACCATACCATAAATCTTGCTGCAAAAGGACTTTTGTTGCGGATCCAGTCACGAGCAAGCTTCACTAAAAGGGAAGAAAAAAGAGAGTTTTGAACCTCATCCAGTTTATTGCTAGTAAGAAGGTTCCTCTTCTATTTGGCCCAAACTTCATCTAGTGAATTTCTAAAAAATTTATTGAGCTCCTTCGTGGGGTCTGGAATGAATTTGGTTACCCCTTTCGTAAATTCCTCGATATGCTCGATTTCTTTAAGAATATATTCGTTAATAACCTCTACTTTTAAATCAAACTTTCCTTTTTCACCAGATATTTTCCTGTTTATTAGAGCTATAATTGATTCCTTTACCTCTCCAGGTAATATAATATCTTCTACTAATGCTTGAATTTCAACGGGAGGAATAGCGCTATATTTTTCAATCCACTTAGCCGCTAGAATAGGGCGAAGCACATAGAAATATTTTTTTAGTTGCACTTCATTACCTTGCAAATAGGTGTGAAAATTCTTTTTGGCCATATTTAAATAATGATACAAACAGGATGCTGGGGAAAAGATTTTCTGATCGAGAGCGTTCATTTTTTCCATTATAGAATGCGACTCGTAATATACAATGCTTGAACGCAACCACTCAAATAGTGCAGGATTTGATTTTCGATAAAGTCTCAATGCTTTCGTTAGCTCCCAGCCACTAATATCCAATAACGGGTGAACGGGAATGGAGATTGAATCCTTACCAGGTAGTTCTATAACATCTCTTTTTGGGTCTATAGATAAATACCAGGTTGGCTTGTGGATATATATAAATCGCACATCATAATCACTGTCTTTGGAAGGGAATCCCCAAGCTCTACTGCCCGATTCGCATGCGAATAGAATCTTGACCTCATAGTCATTCTCTATTGCTCTAATGACTTCAACGATATGATCTCTCACCTAATCTCCTCCTCATTCTATTCAACTCGTTTATACGTCCCATCCCCATTTACTCAATGTCAAAATCACTTCCCTACTTTTCCATCATTTATACCTATCTATTCTCTCTAAATTTGAAGTAATATCTACTTTAAAATGATGTTTTATTGATAAATACATGACCTCATTATTGTCATCGTTCAATTCGAGGCATTGATATACTAAAATAGGTGCCCCCAAAAACCGGTAATTTCGATGGTTATAGTGATACGAATAAAACGCCTAGAAATATTCTAAGCGCTTTGTAGAAAACCACTATTGAAAAGATGTCTTAACTATTCCTCTACTTGTTCGTATATAACTTCATAAATCTCATACTTATCGCTCTCGATCCCTGTAACAACACAATCTCCTGCATTTGCATGCATGACGCCTTTAAGCGTTTTAATATATTCCACTTCTTTTGTTTTTTCGCGCTTCGACGACAACTTTTTTTTCGATACTTTGCCACTCTGTTTCTCTCCAAAAAATATTTTGAAAAGAAAAAACGGTAATGAATTTCCAGTTTTTAACAATTGATATGTAATTAGTATACTTACAGCTTTTGATACTTCTATTATATAATTTCGCCCCACCCCTGTATGGCATAAATGTGGCATCTATAGCTTACTGTTATTCGTCTTATGTGAACGATATGTATCCTTCCGTCATTTTCATGCTCTTCTTTTCCACAAATCGAAGATAAGAAACCCTATATTCGCTTTTTAACGACACAAAGATTTTGTTCTACGATATTGTTGAGAAAAATTATAAAAAAAGAGCTACTTATTTTGACTAGCTCTTGATATTTCCTCTCCATCAATATGTCCTGACCCAGTAAGAGTATCTATTTTGTAGCTGCAATTTCTATGTTCTTAATTTTTTCTAGGGTTTCTCTCAATTGAGTAGATGATGTGCCTTTTGTATATGGAAAATAAATAATATCGACACCAATAGAAGCAAACTGTTTCTCATACTCATTCCACTTCTCGGTCCCTTTCCAATCACTTCCGACAAACATGACGTCAAAATTATATTTTTTCCAAGCCTCCATCTTATTCATATTGACTTGAGGTACGACTTGATCAACATATTTAATATTTTCAACAATTTCCATTCTTTCTTTATGCGGTATTATTGCTTTTTTATTTTTATACGAAACCAATTCATCTGTTGTTACCCCAACAATTAAATAATCGCATTGCTCTTTTGCTCTTTTTATAAGGTTTAAATGACCAACATGAAACATATCAAAAACACCTGTTGTATACCCAATTTTTTTGATATCCAAAGAAATCCTCCTCTATTATAGACGTAGATTATTATATTATTAACTTATTATTTGATTCTTAATTAACATAGAAATCGACGTAAGTTTACTAGCTTCAAGCTTAACGCCAGCTAAATTAGGGAGTCCAGGCCAAGCACTGTCATGCCATATTTCATTAAACGCCTCAACAGGATGTTCGTATCTAGGAATAACATGGTAATGAACCTGTTTATCTACCATCATTAACATTAAATAATTCATAATGTCGTATTCAAATACATTTTTCAGTGTTTTTTCTATTACCTTAATTATAGTATTTAAATCACAATGTTCTTCTGGATTTAAATCACTGAAGCTTGCACACTCTCTTTTTAAAGAAAGAATTCCAGCCCCAATAGTTGCTTGGTGCGGCCTTAAAGACCAAATCCAGTATTCGGTTTCGAACATTGTTAATTCTGGTATGTTAAACTTCTCTCTGAAATCAACCATCACTTTACTCAACTTACCCCACCATCCTTTTAAGCTAATTTTAAATTCTGAAACATCTACAAAAACTAAAACTTAAACAACAATAATGTTCTATGTTGCTTCCATATTCCCTAATAGTATTGGAATCGATATATAAAACACCGTCAGTAAGGTTCCAACATACCCTAATGTGAAAAAACTTAAGCTTTCAAAAAAGCCTAGTATTAAAATCCCTAAGAAAGAAGCTATATAAATTTTTTTATACCCTCGATCATAGCATTGTTTTAAACAACGCCTAACTATATAAATCATCAACGATAGGAGGAAAATAAGTTCAATGATGCCTCCACTTACTAACGTATCTATATATAAACTATGAAATTCATCAAACTGAAACCCTTGTGCCTTGGCTAGATCAATACCAGTAAAGTATCCTACACCATTAATGATATTGTTCTCCCTAAGGATTGTTAGCCCCATCTCCCAAATTTCCGAACGTCCTGCTACACCAGAGTCTAGCCTTAGTATATTGTTCGTTAAGAATGCGACGAGTTCCTCACTTGAAAGGAAGAAAACGAGCACAGCCATTACTATAGCAATCATTACTGTTATTACCTTAATATTCTTTACGTGCTGTACATATAGTATGGCAAAAAAGACAGCACTAGCTAGTATAGCCCCACGTGACATGGTTAATAGAAGGTTTGATAATTGAATGAAGAATATAATAATCGTATAAAGTTGAATTTTCTTGCCTGAAACTAGATAATAATGAGCGACAATAGAAATAAATAAAAAAGCAC
This sequence comes from Bacillus spongiae, assembly GCF_037120725.1. NCBI lineage: Bacteria > Bacillati > Bacillota > Bacilli > Caryophanales > Bacillaceae > Bacillus > Bacillus spongiae. Next base: position 46,941 of record NZ_JBBAXC010000007.1, on the reverse strand, counting down.
CAAATTGATTTCTATTAACAAAAAAGCTCTTTAGATCTAACTCATATCCAGAAGTAATATATCGTAAATTAATAATTTCTGAAAAATGGATAATAAAATTATACATACAAGCCAAAAGAGCAAACCATACAATATATTTCATAAATTTTGATAGTTGCTGTTTTTTTACTCCAACAGAAAATAGTAAACAAAAAAATAAAAAGAAATTGAGTGTCTTGGCAACCGTTCCGATATAATCCTGGATATTGATTTCTATTCCTTTCATTGAATTAACATAAAGAGGGAGAAGTTGAATAACGATAAATCCAATTGTAATAAGATGATAGTTCTTTATGCCATTATAGAAAGTAAAAAATAACATCAAGACTAATCCAACATATGAACCTGTTAATAAAGGCAATAGTAGACTACTGTTTTCTAATACATGATAACTTATAATGAAAGGAATTTGCATGAATAATATGGCTAGGAATAATACTCTCGGAATTCTCTTTTCTCTATTAGTCAATTGTTCAGACACTTGCAACTTCAACCTCCTCCCTACTTTTTCCTGCAAATACCATAAAGAAATATAATCCTAATTGTGTTAAACGTGCCAAGACGTTTGCCCAAGCAAATCCTATAATTCCCCACCAAGCACTAAAGAAGTACATTGAGAAACAAAAAACAATGGCATATAGAACATGAATCATCAATATTCCCTTTGTCTGATAGTAGGTAACTAAAAATGGCTTAAGAAGAAATGACACTAATGATAGTGCGGTAGCGAACCCTATTGGTATTATTAAAACGATCGCATCACTAAAATAGTTACTATAGAAAATTTTAACTCCAAAGTAGGATACGGTTATGCTTCCTATCGAAAATAGAAGGAGAGAAGGAAACAAATACTTTACTAGACCAGACAATATTTCCTCACCTTTATCTTTCCCAACCCGTGTTAGCCTAGCTAAAATCACTCCTGAAATTGGGTTGATGACCAACGAAATCATTTTTGACATAGCCGATGCACTAAAGTAAACAACCATTGCAGTTGCACCTAACATTGGATAAATGATTATTCTATCCAAGTATGCAATGGCATTAATAATGATTGAAACTCCTCCTAGTTGTGCATAAGTAGTCATAGTATGCTGAAATTCAGTTGTAACCGCTAATGTCAGTTGCTGCACTTTATTATTCAAGACGGTATACAGGACATAAATTCCCGACACTATTTCACCGAATAGAAAGGGCGCTAAATAAAAATCGTAAATGGTAACAAAGTACAAGCCAATGATAGCTCCTACACCATAACTAAGGTTCATAAACAAAATATGATGGAACCGTTGATTTAATTTGAAATACGCCATCGAAAAGTATCGTACAATGCCAAATGCAATAATTGTCACGTAGAGAATAATATCTAACCACATAACTCCAATATAATAATTTCCAATGAGGCTTATGGAAGAAATAAATACAATGACGGTCAGTAGTATAACGTGGTAATCACCATTTAGGTTATTTCTCTTATAAACATTTGAACGTACAATCCTTGTGTTACCAAGTTCCTCTCCAAAAACAATACACATAATATTAAAAATTGAGATAAAGAATACAATTTCCGAAAAATCTGAATCATTACTTACCTTTGACAGTAATGGCAAAATGACTAATTGTTGCATAACAATATAAAGCCCAAAAGCTGAAATATTTAGTCCATAGTCTTTTATATTTTGCAGCCATAATCTTAATCTCATTATCTATTCTCATTTCTACTTTTTATATAACTCATCACTTTTAATTGTTTATATAGTGTTCAAAGCCAATCCTTGTATCGTAGATCTCCGCATGGATTGACAATTCCTGTTGTTCTATTGAAGGTAACTTCATGTAATCGCCGTACCTATGTTTTAAATATTTTTTTATTTCAGTTGGACCCTTTAGTTTTATTGATTCAAATGGAATGTCTACTGGTTCTTCGAATATCTCTCTTTCAAATATTCCTTCGGTAAAGTTAGCCTTCGTAATAAAATAATTATACACATAATCCGATTTACGATTTTGATATTTATATATCAATTTATAACATTGTTTTGAGAAAAATTTATTCGGTAATATCTTTAGTGCCTGCAATGCTACTGATTGAAACAATGATTTTGGTTTCCAGTTCCTTTGAGAAAGCGCATGTAAAGTGACAAACTTAGAAGCATAATAAATAGCTCTCTGGATAAAAGGGTTAGTAGGGCATTTATGCAGGATCATAATATCGACATAGATACCATGGTGCATTTCCTTACGATCTTTAAAATGTTCCTCAATAAATGTCGTACCATTCATTCTAATTTTTGCATACTCCAAATACTCGTCCACTATTCTCCATTCTTGTAACGCGTATTTTTCACTATGTAATTGATTAAATATCCTTTTAAATTTCTCATAATTTTTAGGAGTCATAAATATATCAAGATCGTCATCCCATGGAATGAACCCTTCATGTCTGACTGCACCAAGAGCAGTTCCTCCCATAATATAGTAATCAATATCATTTTCACGACAAACTTTATCAATAAACTTCATGATTTCTAGTATTTTTTTTTGAACGTCTTGTATTGTATCTTGCTTCATTTTCTCATTCCTTTTCCATTCTTCCTCTATACGTAAGTAGCAATAATTTAGATCTTTTTGGCTAAGAAATAAAATTTCCCCATTATTTTTTTCATAAATGGAACCTTTAACATGAGCTTTGCAGTATTTTTTACGAGAATAAATTTAATATTTGTTGCCTTTGCTTGAATTGCACTACTATGCCACCTATGTGGATGTGTGCTGACAATAACTGATTTCTGCGTTTGAATAACCTTCAATACGTTATCTAAATGACCTAGTGCTATATCCTTTTCAGAACTGTTGATAATATCATTATTCTCCGGATCATATATGATCTTCCACCCATAACCTGCATCTGAAATATATTTATAATTCCGCTTAATCCTACCTCTAAAATTCACCATTATTTCAGAGATTTGATTAAATGTTTCTGCGATGCTAGCATTTCGGAAAAAATCCCTGTTTGATGTGTAACCATCCCTCTCCATAACAGGATTTCCATGCTGACATACAGTCTCTAGTGTAAAACCATTGTTTTCAAATAATGCTTTATTTGCTTGAAATTCCTTTTTTGCCTTTGCTACATTACCTTGATTACTATCCATTACATCGTGATGATACGAAACCTCATGTCCTAGTTCTTGAATTTTCTTTAGAATGCTAATGTTTTTTTCATTTTCTAATAGATACGCCTGAACATAATAGGATCCCTTATGTGAATATTTATTTTCAATCTCTGCTAGTTTTAATGCTTTCAAAGGATTTGTTTCCACATCATGTTTTAATATTATAAAAGTGTCGTCAGATTGATTTTTCAATACTGACGACGCTGTAACACTAGCAACCCCTTCATTCTTTAACTTTTTACAGAATTCATCCCATTGTTGGTATATAAACATCTCAATCTTTCCCTTTTTTCTCAATTTTTTTTCTTGCAAACTGTTTAAATATAAAACCTCTCATCTTGTTAGGCAATAATACTTGAAGGACCAAACGAAGGACGATATTTTTTACGTACGTACCTGAATGAATAATGTTATGATTAAGCATGTACTTCTGTAATTTGGCTTCGCTTCTGAAGTAGTTTATCCCACCTCTTCGCTTATACATTTCTTCTCCTACTCTTACGTAAACCAATGACTCCTCTAAATTTTTAAATTTTGACCCACTTTGATACATCCTAATCCATAAATAATAATCCTCATTATGATACCAATCTTTATATCCTCCAGCCTTTATTACATGAGACAATTTAAACATAACAGTCATTTGATTAAAGGGGCATCTTCTTTTCAAATAGTCTTTAATTTCATCATCATTTTGTGGAACCTCTCTTATCCCTACAACATTATCTACAGAATCGATAAATTCTGTGATATTTCCTCCCACAATACTTATCTCGTCATTTTCTTCAAAGGATTTAATCTGTTTCTCGAACCGATCTTCAACACTAATATCATCCGCATCCATTAAAGCTACTAGTTCATTAGAGCAATGGTCTAAACCAATCCTACGCGCATTACCATGGCCTTCATTTTTGGCAAGACGGATTACTTTAAACAATGGGACTCCTTCATAATTGCTTATTACATTCTCTATCGAACTAGGGATAGGTCCATCGACGACCAATACGATTTCAGTCGGCAATAAAGTTTGGTTCACTATACTGCCCAACGCTTCTTTGAAATGATCCGGATTGTCTTTCTTGTAAACACACATTGATACAGAAAACTCTACATGTTGCTCGTTATCAACTTTACGACTCATCTTATTTTATGCCCCTTACATTTTCTATAGGCTAAAAGACTACTATAATAACATTCTATTACTCTCATCTAATCCAGCGTAATACTTCTCCTCAGAAATTCTCTTTTTTCTTAATAAATAATCTCCCAAATCTTCGGCTGTACTCATCCCCACAGCATTTATACCATCTTTTCTCATTACTTTAGCCACTGTCATTAATATAATTCTCACATCACCATTAAAAGTAATTTTATGAATGTATTCTAAATCACACGATAATTTTTTTTCCCATGATACACTATTTCTCCCATTAACCTGAGCCCACCCCGTAAGTCCAGGTAAAACACTGTGCCTCATTCTTTGCTCTTCAGTCATAAACACCATATCTCGAACAAGCTGTGGCCTTGGACCTACAAACGACATATCCCCATTTAAAATATTAAATAATTCCGGAAGTTCATCTAATGACGTTGACCTTAAAAGCTGACCAAATTTAGTTAATCGTACATCATCTGGTAATAATTGTCCCTCATCATCTCGCTTATCCGTCATGGTTCTAAATTTATACATTGTAAAAATCTTTTCGTCTAGTCCTGGTCTTTTTTGCTTAAATAGAATTGGGCTACCTAACTTAACTTTCACAAGGAGAGCCACGATGATGAATACAGGACTTAGTATAATGATTGAAATTAAAGCTAATAGTACATCAATCTTTCTTTTAACAAACGTTCTGTATATACTTCTATGTTGAATTCCCACTGTCATCACCACAATTTCTTTATTATCTTTACGATTCTACTCAGATCCTCATCTTCCATCTTTGTATCAGATGGCAAACAAATACCATTATTAAATAGAGTCTCAGAAATATCTGTCCCAATATAATCATATTTTTCAAAGAAGGGTTGCATATGCATAGGTTTCCAAATAGGTCGTGACTCAATATTCTCCTGTTCTAAAGCCTCGATTATATCAAATGGTCTTACCTTTCCTTTTAGGCTCAAACAGCTTAACCAATAATTCGGATGATCCCAAGAATTCATTGGCATCATCTCAACACCTTCCAAATTGCCTAGTTCTCGTTTATAAAATTTATAAATATACCTTTTCTTTTTTACCCTTTCTTCTAAAACCTTAAGTTGTCCTCTACCAATGCCAGCAACCACATTACTCATGCGATAATTAAAGCCTAATTCACTATGCTCGTAATGTCTTGCTGGATCCTTTGATTGAGTTGCCCAAAACCTTACCTTCTCAATTCTCTCTTCTTTATCAGAAACGAGCATACCTCCACCGGAGGTTGTAATAATTTTATTTCCATTAAAAGAAAAGATTCCGTAGTCACCAAACGTCCCCGTATGCTTTCCTTTATAAAGAGTACCTAGACTTTCAGCAGCATCTTCAATCAATGCAACATTGTAACGCTTACATAGTTCAACTATTTTATCCATATCAGCAGACAATCCATACAAATGAACAACTATTACCGCTTTAACAGATGGATATTTTCGGAAAGCTTTCTCTAAAGCCTTAGGACACATATTCCACGTTTTATCATCACTATCTATGAAAACTGGGACAGCATTTTGATAGATAATCGGGTTGGCCGTTGCTGAAAAAGTGAGGGTTGAACAAAATACAATATCTCCTTCTTCTACTCCTACAGCTCTTAATGCTAAATGAATAGCAGCAGTACCAGAGGAAAGAGCTGCACCTGCTTTCGAACGAACGAAAGTGGCCATTTCCTCTTCAAATTTATTCACATTTTCCCCCAGGGGTGCAATCCAGTTTGAATCAAAGGCATTTTTAATATATTCCATCTCGTACCCCTCATCACTCATATGAGGTGAAGAGAGATATATTCGATTGTTCATGAACTACGTCTTCCCTTCTCTTTCTACTAACGATAATTTATTTTTTATTTATGCTTTATCTTTCATTAAATTCCACTCTCCACCCAACACTAAAAACATGAATGAAAGACTCAACTATCTTAAATCACCTATGGATAGCTCTATCGCCACTGCGTCTTATTTAGCAACCGTTAATAAACCTTGATCACGGTTATTCGCTAAACTTAACACATACTCCCTTAAATAATTGTAGTCAAATTGCTCATAGCTCACTATCAAATCCTGTACTCTTTCAAAATCGACCTCAACGGACTTACCGATAAAAATCTTAGGAAAAACAGCATCGACATGAACCTCTTTTTCTCCTAGCAATTCCTCATACATCTTCTCGCCAGGTCGTATGCCTGTATATTCGATTCCAATTTCTTCTTCGGAGTAACCTGACAATTGAATTAAATTTTTGGCCAAATCGACTATCTTTACCGGTTCACCCATATCAAGCACAAAGATTTCTCCGCCACGAGCTAGCGATCCTGCTTGTAGTACTAAGCGAGACGCTTCAGGAATGGTCATAAAATAACGCGTCATTTCTGGGTGGGTAACGGTAACCGGACCACCTGCTTGAATTTGTTTTTTAAAGAGCGGTATAACACTTCCACGGCTACCCAACACATTCCCAAACCGAACAGCCACAAAACGCGTTGAACTAGTTGGATCTAAGTTTTGAATAACCATTTCAGCAATTCTTTTAGTCGCTCCCATTACATTGGTTGGGTTAACTGCCTTATCAGAGGATATTAAGACAAATGTTTCGACACCATACCTATCTGCAGATTCAGCCACATTTTTTGTACCAAGTATATTGTTCTTAACAGCTTCCTTTGGATTATACTCCATTAATGGAACATGTTTATGAGCCGCAGCATGATAAACAACTTCTGGTCTATGCTCCTTCATCACTTCCATAATCCTCTCTCTGTCTTGAATATCTGCAATAATAGGAATCAGTTCAATTCGATTTCCGTATCGTTTCTTCATTTCCATTTCTATACAGTAAATTGAATTTTCTCCGTGACCTAACAGCAATAGTTTTTTCGGGTTAAATATTGCTACCTGACGACAGATCTCAGATCCAATGGAGCCACCTGCTCCTGTCACCAAAACCGTTTTTTCTGTAACCATCTTTGAAATCGATTGAATATTTAGCTGTACCTGATCTCTTCCTAACAAATCTTCAACTTCTACTTCACGAAACTGACTAACAGAAATTTTTCCCGATAGAACATCCTCGATGCGTGGAAGAATTTTCGTACTTGCATTAGTCTTAGCACATTCAAGATAAATACGTTGAAGTTCTATTTTAGATAAAGAAGGAATAGCAATAATAATTTGATCAATTCTGTGTTTTTTAACAAGATCAGCTATATCTAAGATAGCCCCTTCTACTGTAATTCCGTACAATTGAAGTCGTTTTTTTTTCTCATCATCATCCACTAGCATGATAGGTTGTAAATCAGACTCATCACTATTTAATAATTGTCGTACAACAATGGAGCCCGCCGCCCCGGCTCCGACTATCAGCGCCCGTTTCTTCCCAAGCGTCTCTTTAATAAACAAATCCCGGTAAATGCGCCAAAAAAAACGAGATCCTCCTATTAAAATGATATGGACCATCCAAGTCAAGGCAAGTACCCTATAATAGATTTGTTGTTCTATTATAAATTGGATTATTCCAGCAGTTATAATAGATACAGTAACTGATTTTACAATTACCATTAGTTCACCTACGCTAGCATAGGACCACGCTCGATGATACAAACGATAATTCCATGCAAATACATGGTGACTAATGAGTAAAGATAGCGAACTAACGAGAAGTAATGACCAGCTATACTTTACAGTGGAAGGATATAATAGTGCGTTACTTGCGTGAATCGCAAATAACACAATTACAGAGTCAAGTAGCAGTAGTAATGTTAATCTTCTGTGGTATGTCAATAGATATCCCTGCCTTTTTTATTATTCAAAAAGAATATAAGTGTTTACTATTTATATTTTTAGTAGAATTCCGATATTAATAGTAACTGTATGTAGGTATTCTCTCTCGTATAATTTATATAGACATATTGTTCCGTATAAACCGTAACCAAGTGTAAAATTACTTAGTATAAAAAAACTCTTATTTAATGACGTACAAATACAAAAACACTAAACAATTGTTTTTGTATTTTCACTCGCTTTATATATACAAAATTGAGTACTACTCCACAAGAATCCTATTAAATTCGGTAATATATGTCATACTATTCTTTGAAGGTGGAATTTTTACAATGAGATATCGTTTGAGCTACCTTTTCGTAATTCCAACCTCTCCTACTATATCTTTCATGTACATCAACACCTCTTCTTTTATTTCTTCATGTTGTAGGGCAAAATCAATTGTTGTTTTAACAAAGCCGATTTTCTCTCCAACATCATAGCGTTCACCTGTGAATTCATATGCATAGACCGATTGTTTTTCATTTAGTTTTTGGAGAGCATCTGTTAATTGAATCTCCCCGGATACACCAGTTTGTTGCTTTTCTAATAAAGCAAAGATTTCAGGTGTAAGAAGATAACGTCCTATAATCGCTAAATTTGAAGGGGATGTACCGGGTGCTGGTTTTTCTACAAAATGATTTATTTGATATCTTTTTCCTTTCTTCTTTAAGGGATCGATGATACCATATCGATGGGTTTGGTTTTCTTCTACTGTCTGAACCCCAATAATAGGCGAACCTGTGTCGTCATACTGTTGCAGCAGTTGTTTTAAACAAGGTGTATCACTCACAACAATGTCATCTCCGAGTAACACGGCAAAAGGTTCATCACCTATAAAGTTACGAGCACACCAAACAGCATGTCCTAGCCCCATTGGTTCTTTTTGCCGTATATAGTGGATATTTGCTAGATTGCTTGAATACTGCACTTCTTCAAGTAAGTCTATTTTCCCTTTTTTCACCAAGTTCCTTTCTAAGTCTGGTGCAACATCGAAATGGTCCTCAATTGCTCGCTTCCCTTTTCCCGTTACAATAATAATATCCTCTATCCCAGAATCAATCGCTTCTTCTACTATATATTGAATAGTAGGTTTATCGACGATTGGAAGCATCTCTTTTGGCATCGCCTTCGTTGCTGGTAAAAACCTTGTACCTAACCCTGCAGCAGGAATGATTGCCTTTCTAATTTTCTTCATGAACGTTTACTCTCCTTTACTCTCAAAGCTGTAGTGAACGTAACACTCTTTCTCTATACCTAGTAGAATGATACTCTTATTTGTTTTATTAATTTTGGTGTGTTTATCATTAGAACGAGGCTTATCAATCGCTCCTTTAATACATCTATAACCTAAAGCCCGTACGACCAATGACCTAGATTAGAGCAAAAAATTCGTAAGAAAAATAACGAGATTTGGCTTTTTCATTAACTACTCAAAAAATACCCCAAAATTTCTTCTGCTGAATAGGTTGAGGCACTTCTTTGTAAATTGACTTATTTTCAGAGACTAAATACGCATTCTTATGAAAATAATTGACCCAGTCTGCCCCTACTCTCTTACCAATCTTTTCAAAAGCATTTACCATTTTAAACCCACGACTTTCAAGGTTATGAGCATCCGATGCAATAAAGTGAACTAAGTTAGCTTCTATTAATTGAAATGATAATTTTTGAATTTTTTTCCCGAATACTCCTGCCACACTGGATGCCGTAATCTGACTAAGTGATCCATTTTGAATAAAGTCAACCAATTTATTCGGATGATTCATAAATTCTTTATTTCGTTCTGGGTGAACAATGATAGGTGTCAGTCCTTCTAACTGAATATCATATAACAAACGCTTTGAATACTGAGGAATATAGTTAGAAGGAAACTCAATAAATAAATAGTTAGAATGATTTAACGTTAAGATGTCTCCATTATTGTAATCTTGTAATATCTCTCCATAAATTCTTGGCTCTTGGCCAGGAAGAATGTTAATTGGGATGTTAGCATCATTTAGCTCGACCTTTAATTGTTTTGTAGCGGCAAGTATATCTGTTTTTTTATTAGAGTATGTACTATTCAAATGTGGTGTCGCAATAATGGTTTTCACGCCTTCACTAACTGCTTGACGTGCCATCTCAATGCTATGCTGAAGCTCTGCTGCTCCATCATCCATATTCGGTAATATATGACAATGAATATCGATCATACATGTCCCCCATTTTTTTGAACTAATATATTGAAGTAAACTTTAGTCAGGTATATGTATTAATTTCTATTATAATAGTACAAATTGGTATCATCGATATTGAGGTTGTTTAATACTACCCCCAATATTTTTGCTTTGGCTGTTACTAGTGATTCTTTCGCCTTTACAAGAGCATCACGGTGAGTTTCTTCTGAAGAAGCTACTAATATCGTTCCACTAACTTGGTTCGCAATCACTTGGGCATCAGTTACTGCCAATAATGGTGGTGAATCAAATAAGACCAAATCATATTCATCATATACACCCTTTAAAAAACGCTTCATCGATTTTGAACTTAGTAATTCAGCTGGGTTTGGTGGAATAGGCCCACATGCAAGTAAATCTAGGTTGGGAACGAACGTCTCTTGAGAAGCCTCTTGCAACGTTACTTGTCTCATCAGCACATTCGTTAACCCGATACCATTTCCTAGGTTAAATGTATAATGCGCTGTTGGCTTTCGCATATCTGCATCAATCAGCAATACCCTTTTCCCCTGCTGTGCAAATACGACCGCCAGGTTTGCCACTGTTGTCGATTTTCCTTCTCCAGGACCTGCTGACGTGACCATTATAGAATGAATTTCCTCATCCACTACAGAAAATTGAATATTCGTTCGAAGTGTTCTGTATTGCTCGGAAATAGGTGATTTTGGATTCAAATGTGCTACCAGATTTCGTTTATGTACAGGTTTCTTCTTTCGTCTTCTAAGAACCAAAGGTCTCACCTCGTAATTTTCTATTTCGATTTTTTCGTCTTTCGGAAGTTTCCATCTGTGGGCCATCCATCCTTGAAATAATTCCTATTACTGGAATACCTACTGATTTTTCAATATCTTCTTCTTTCTTTACTGTTTTATCAATGATTTCTAATAGAAAAGCAATCCCAGTACCAGACAATAAACCGATAATAAGAGAAATCGCTATATTTAAAATAGGTTGAGGCTTAATTGGTGTTAATTTAGAACTATTAGCTGCTACCGAGAGAATCGTCACATTATCTACATTCATAATGGTAGGAATTTCACGTTTAAATACTTCCGCTGTCTTATTTGCAATAGCGACCGTTTTTTCAGCATCCGCATGTTGGACAGACAATTTTAGCACCTGAGAATCCTTTTGGCTCTGGATGGTCAATTTTTCATCGAGTTCCTCCACCGTTGTATCTAGCTTTAACTCCTCAATTACTATCTCAAGTATCGCCGGGCTTTTCATAATGACGCTATACGTGTTAATTAATTGTAAATTTGCCTGAATATCATTTGTATTATAAAACGTTGCATCTGTATTCGATTTATTAACTAAAAGTTGCGTAGATGATTGATAGATAGGTGTTAACAAAAAGAAGGTTATAAACCCACTACACGCTACTGTTATTAACGTAATTGTGAAGATTAATCGAATTCTCTTTCTCAAAGTATCTAATAGATCCTTTAGACTAATAGTCTCTTCCATAATTCCCTCCTGAAATTAAGTGTATTCTCCTAGTTCCTGTCGAATTTCTTAGTATTATAGCATAACTCCTCTGTATTTTTTGGGTAAATTGTCATAATTTCTATAATTTTAACGAAAATACTCGATAAAAGTAATGAAAACAGTTTAAACAAACGTTTGATTAAACTTGAGCATTTCGTTAACTCAATTACACTCCCACTTATTGTCATCCTTCATTTAACATCTCCCCCACCTATTTCTACAAATAAAAAAGCCCGCCGAACAAACGGCGGGTGATACAGAGGAGAATAAGCTACCTAGTTAAACCTGAAAGATCGTTACTTAATGCTTGAAAATTGCTCTTCTTCTGTGGAGCCTTTTAATGCCGTCGTTGAAGAGTTTCCACCTGTAATGGCAAGGGACACTTGATCAAAGTACCCTGTCCCGACTTCACGCTGATGGCGTGTTGCAGTGTATCCATGTTGTTCAACTCCAAATTCAGCTTCTTGTAACTCAGAGTATGCGGCCATTCCTCGCTCTTTATAACCACGTGCAAGCTCAAACATGGAATAGTTTAAAGCGTGGAAGCCAGCCAAAGTAACGAATTGGAATTTATACCCCATTTTACTTAGCTCCACTTGGAATTTAGCAATCGTTTCATCATCTAATTTCTTCTTCCAGTTGAAAGATGGAGAACAATTATAAGCTAAAAGCTTACCAGGAAACTTCTCATGAATGGCTTCCGCAAAGCGACGTGCTTCTTCTAAATTTGGTTCTGACGTTTCACACCAGATTAAGTCTGCATAAGGAGCATAAGCTAGCCCACGTGCAATCGCTTGATCCAGCCCCGCTTTTGTTCGGAAGAATCCTTCTGGAGTTCTATCACCCGTAATAAATTCTGCATCCACTGGGTCTACATCACTCGTAATTAAATCCGCAGCATTTGCATCTGTTCGAGCAATAATTAGCGTTGGAACACCCATAACATCAGCAGCTAAACGAGCGGAGATTAAATTACGTACCGCAGTTTGAGTTGGAAGTAATACCTTCCCACCTAAATGCCCACATTTCTTTTCTGAAGAAAGTTGATCTTCAAAATGAACGGCAGCTGCACCCGACTCAATCATTCCTTTCATTAATTCAAATACATTTAATTGTCCCCCAAACCCTGCTTCAGCGTCTGCGACAATTGGTACGAAGTAATCAATTGAATCGTCACCTTCTACAAATTGAACTTGATCTGCTCGTTGAAGTGCTTGATTAATGCGTTTGACTACATGAGGGACCGAATTCGCCGGATACAAGCTTTGATCTGGATACATATGTCCTGATAAATTAGCGTCAGCCGCAACTTGCCACCCACTCAAATAAATGGCTTTTAGACCTGCTTTTACTTGCTGAACCGCTTGATTACCCGTTAATGCTCCTAAAGCATGAACATAATTCTCTTCGTGAAGGAGCTTCCACAACTTTTCAGAGCCACGACGAGCTAATGTATATTCAATATCAACAGACCCTCTTAATTTAATAACTTCTTCTGGCGTATAGGTGCGTGTAATTCCGTTCCAACGTGGGTCCATTTCCCAATTTTCCGTTAGCTTAACTACTCGATTTTGTTTATTCACTTTCATTTCCTCCCTAAACAGTTCATATTTTTTCCTATTATTTAGTCAGAATCTCGTAACCTGGAAGTGTTAAAAAATCAACGAATTCATCTTCTTTTATAAGTTGGTCAAAAAGTTGGACCGCTTCATCAAAGCGACTCTCTTTGTACACCTCATGTCCTATTTCCATACAAATTTTTTCAAGCTCTTCTTCCTTTAATTTGTCATAAAGCTCCATCGTCACTTTACGCCCATCTTGCAATTGACCTTTTGGATGGCGAATCCACTGCCATAATTGTGCTCTTGATATTTCTGCCGTAGCCGCATCTTCCATTAAGTTGTGAATCGGAACTGCACCGCGGCCGCTCAGCCAGGAAGCAATGTATTGAATCCCAACATTAATATTTAACCGAACACCCTCTTCGGTAATTTGACCCTGAGGTACTTCTATTAACTCTTCTGCTGATACAGTTAAATCCTCCTGTTTTTTCGTATCAATTTGATTAGGCAGGTCTTTTAACTCCCGATTGAATGCTTCATAGGCAACTGGCACGAGCCCAGGATGCGCCACCCATGTTCCATCATGACCGTCCATCGCTTCTCGCTCTTTATCTGCCCTTACTTTCGTAAAGGCTTCTTCATTTTTTCTCTCGTCATTTTTCACAGGAATCTGCGCAGCCATTCCGCCCATGGCTGGAGCTAGACGTCGGTGACAAGTTTGAATCGTGAGTAAGGAATACTTCCTCATGAACGGAACGGTCATCGTAACTTGTGAACGATCCGGTAAAATCATCTCTTCCTTTTCTCGAAGTTTCTTTAAGTAACTAAATATATAATCCCAACGTCCACAGTTTAGCCCTGCCGAGTGTTCCCTTAATTCAAACAATATTTCATCCATTTCAAACACCGCGGGTAATGTCTCAATTAATACCGTAGCTTTAATACTCCCTCTTGGAATACCAATATATTTTTGTGCATACACAAACACATCATTCCATAAGCGAGCCTCTAAATAGCTTTCTAGTTTCGGTAAATAAAAATACGGTCCTTTCTCTTGCTGTACGAGACGAGCAGCATTGTGGAAGAAAAACAGCCCAAAATCTACTAAGCTAGCAGAAATTGGTTTACCATCTAAAATCAGGTGCCTTTCTTCTAGATGAAGCCCACGAGGTCTCACATTTAAAATGGCCGTCTCCTCGTTCAATTCATATTGCTTCCCATTTCCTTCAAATGAAATCGTTTCATTCACTGCATCCCTTAAGTTAAGTTGTCCTTCAATCACATTCTCCCATGTAGGCGATGTTGCGTCTTCAAAACAAGCCATAAAGCTTTTAGCACCTGAGTTAAGGGCATTAATGACCATTTTCCGGTCAACAGGACCTGTTATTTCAACGCGACGGTCTTGAAGCTTTTCAGGAAGTGGAGCAATCGTCCAATCGCACCTTCTTATATGTTCCGTTTCAGGTAAAAATGCAAACGTGTCACCCTCATTTAACTTTGCTTGTTTTTCCTTTCTCGCTTCCAGTAAATCTTGACGGTGAACACCAAATCGTCTTTCGAGCTGTTCAATAAACTGCAAGGCTTCTGGTGTCAATATCTCTTTGTACTTCTCCGTCACCTTACCGATAATCGTCAATCCAACCGTTTTTGTGGTCATTCTCCCTCGTCACTTCCTTTTATCTGTTTGTTTCCTTTGTTATAAAACAGTTATTTGAATACATTTGTATTATATAACAGCAACCACAAAAATGAAACAGCAACTTTTTATTTTTTCTGAATTTTCATTCGACATTTTTCTACATTACTCTTTCTCTTGTTGAATCATTCATCATTCAATACAAAAAAGCCCGGATTTCTCCAAGGCTTTTTATTACTATTTTTTTCTTACTAGCTCCAACCTATTTGCCATTAAGTTTAAGTGTTTTTATTTACTGCTTTTTAAATGCGCACCAACAGGATCGCTCTCATTAATGTTACCATCTGAAAAGTAGACCGACTTTAATCTAGTATCCGCACTGTTACAAAGAACAATATTCCAGTTATTGTCTCCCACCTTTACTTGATCGTTATTTTGTTGATAAGTATCAAGATTTAATAGACTCCCAATTAATTCAGGATTTTCTTTGAAAGGTATGTCAATCTCTATCGTGTCTATAAATGTGTGTTTGTCCTTGGAAATAACATCGTTTCGTTTTTGCAATTCAATCTTAAAATGCCAAGGAGTAAAAATAAAGGTCCTTCGGTCACCTTCATTTATTCTCCAGTTCAGTTCTTTAGCCTTACCCATAATTTCCGTATACTCTGTTTCATCCACTAATAAACCAATATGGTCAAACATATCCTTTTTTCCGTGACCAAATGTAATGTTTGTTTGACCCTTTACCATCTCAATAATTCTAAAAGTAATTCCTTTATCCCTAAAATCATCCCATTTCAAAGGGGGATGAAAGGTTTGCATTTCTCCATTATATTTACCGACCCTTATTGTCGTTTCAAACCCTAACTGATGATAAAAATTTTCCATATCCTCTAATTTGTCTGTCCACCAATGATAATGGAATAATTGCATGTAAATTCCCCTTCCTCATTCATAACTTAGTTTGTCTTCATATGATAATCCTACCTATAAAAAACTTTGTTAAGTTTTTTCAATACTTGTCATAACACATACAAATATATTCTTGTTCGTTCACCATCTTAATTGAAATACCTGCTGTAACATAATCTGAAACCATACTACTGATGTACTTCATTTTTTACAACTCTAAATTCGTCGGTCCTTTGTTCCCTCTAATAGAGGTAGAGGGTGTAGAGCAGAGTTGTCCTTACTACTCCGTACAAATAGGATACATGCTAGTTTAATTAGTCTCTTCAGGAAATTGTTTGATTTTATATACGACTTTTGATGTAGAGTAAGGCTTATGTGGATGCTTTATTAAACAAATGTTTACTTTATAGGCATAGTAAAGGTTACAGAAAAACCATTTCTCCTTTTCATAAGGGATTCTAATGCTCTTTCTTTGTTGATAAATATTTAACCTTCTAATGAAGTGCTGCAAACATGTTCCATATTTTCACCATAAAGCAGAAGCATCTTTTCTACTATCCTTTAATTTAATTGCTTCCTTCTAGTTTATTTTCTATGTACCTGCCAAAAAAGAACCCTGCCACTATTAAGATAATGGAGAAATAATTTATATTTGCAAAACCAGTAATGAAGAATTGATTGATAATGATGACTATGATAATAACGAATAAATAAAAAAATATAATTTTTCTTATTCCTTTAACAATTGTGCAACCTATTAAGCCACCGGAAAAAAAATTAAAAATATAAGTCAAATTATAATGATCAGTGTTAATATGCATAACGAAGAACACTACAAAAGCAGCAATGACTACCAATATAAAAGACAGTAAAGATCCTTTTCTAAATTCCAACGGTCATCCTCCTTTTTATGTAGAGCCTATTATAGATGTTAATGTGTTAAAACAACTTTCCGCTCAAGCCTAAGTTCCTTCCCCCAACAACTTCGCTATGAATCAACACATTATTAGATAAACTCAACCTTCCAATGAAAGAACGAAGAAGCTTAAGATCCCTAAAGGAGACCGCGTTATTTCTACTGATATAAGAATATGTATGATTAATACACTACAAATTATCTTGTAGTGTTTTTTCTGCAAGCTTAATGTTTTTCTTTAAATAAGCAGGTATCTCCCTATGAGCAAGAATCTCTGAAGTCGTCATCCAAAGAACGTCTTCCACTTCGTCACTGCTTTTAGCATAAGGTTCGCCCAACTTATGGTGACAAAGAAACACAATATCAATGACATTTATTCCTGAATCGGTAACAAAGGAGGAACTATTAACATATTTAAGATCATTCACTTCACTGCCTACTTCTTCATAGATTTCTCGTTTTAACGTCCTTTCAAGAATATCAGATGAAACTCCTTCCACTTCACACTTTCCACCTACTAGTGAAAGAGTGCCTCCAGCGTGTTCCTCCTTTTCACTTCTCAAGATTAATAGCCATTTACCGTTGCTGTATATAGCACCTTCTACATTTACGACGAACATTAAACAATCCCCCTAATATGTATATCTTCCTCAATCCTACCTTTTCGTTGAAAAAATAAATGCTAGTTAAAAAGGCTTATAACACTTAACAATCATTGTTGCTGGGATTAAAGAAGCTCTTTTAGATGAGTACCAATCATATGGACTACAATCATTATGTACTTCACCACTAAATTCTTCCACTATCACTTCAAGAATAAATCCTGTACTGATAAGTTCATTTATAAACGTCGACATTTTTCTTTGATTCATTACAATGGGAACTCCACGCCAAGATTCCTTCTTATTCTCTCCCTCTGAATTATAAGAATCATTTATTATGTAATGATCCCCATCATACTTTATTTTACTATATAAAGGGTGTTCCCAACTAAATATAAACGTACCCTTTGGTTTTAAATAGGAAAAAATATTACGTAAAGTTGCTGAAAGGTCCGTTGTCCAGCCTAATGCAAAGATTGAACAAACTATATCAAAATAGTTTTCTGGTATTCCAGGGTTTGTTTCCATCGGGCTTACAAATAAATTAGCCTTCACTTGATTTTGTTTTAATAACTTATTGGCAGTGTCTATTTGAGAACTCGATAAGTCCAATCCCCATAATTCACTTGCCCCTTTCTCGTTCAAATATTGTAACGAGTGACCACTTCCACACCCTATTTCTAATATTTTCTTCGATTTTACTTCGTCAAAAAGATTTAGTTCCGTTTCACTAGGTGCAAAGGGACCATAAACAGGTAAGGCACAGGCAGAAAAAAACTCCTCAGCAACCTTATCCCAACCCTCTTTGTTAATTTTGAGTGATTCCGTTTTGTTCATTGCCATAACCCCTTTTATGAATTACTACGCTTCTCTTAATACAAATTGGTCCCTGTCTCATGAAGACTTGAACTCTAGATTTTGTAAATCATTAGTAATCCAATTTACTGCCTCTACTAAATCATTTGCGATGAAGTCAGGATCAATCCCTTTCCAACTATCACGGTACTCAGTAAGGGAACCTTCTCCCCAGCCTGTCTTAACTAGTACCTTTTTGGTACCAGCTTTACTAGCAGCTACCATATCTGAATTTCCTGTATCTCCAACGATATAACATTCTTTAAGGTCTAAATTGTATTTTTCCTGCGCCTCCAACAATAAACCAATATTAGGTTTTTGACATTCACATTCATCAATAGGGTTATGAGGACAATAGAAAATGTCGTCTAAAAATGCAGAATGTTTCCCTAACTCCTGTTTCATCATCTTGAATCCTTTTAATAGTTCATCTTCTGTAAAGTACCCTCTCCCAACCCTTGTTTGGTTTGTAAAGAGAAATACTTTTACTCCAGACTCATTGAGTAATCTTATAGCTTTAGGAGCAAATTCATACATTGAAAATTCAAACGGATGCATTCCACCACCAGTTCCTCCAATAGTACCATCACGGTCTAAAAAAACAGCTTTCATCCCCAGCATCTCCAATCCCTAATTACTAAACTATACTCCCTGTTTGCTAATACCAATTATTTCAAAATAAAACCTTCAATTCAATCATTTTCCCACTAAAAAACGCTTATCAAATTCCAGATAAATGCTCTATAGAAAGTATTATTTTTAAACAACCTATGTAAAAGACTTCTTCTCTACAAAAAACACCTGTGAACGATTCCCTCATTCACAGGTGTTTTCATTTACTATCTTCTAATACCGTCATACACTAATTATGTTTGAGGTTTTTCATTATCGTTTTCTACCGCTTCCTTAAACTCATCTAGAATTGCTTTAGGTGGCGAATTTCCAATGAGGCTAAATAGGATAATGGCCAACGACGCAAAAATAAAGCCAGGAACAATTTCATATAAATTGAATGGAATGAATTTTGCAACAGTCAATTGCTTCCAAACGACAACCGTTACAGCCCCCGTTATAATTCCAGCTAGAGCACCAATTCCGTTCATGTTTCTCCAGTATAAAGAAAATAATATGACAGGACCAAAGGCTGCTCCAAATCCTCCCCATGCATAACTAACTAAATTTAGCACGGATGCACCTTCCGTCTGATTACCTTGATAGGCAAGAAGAATGGCAATTATTGATATAATGACAACACCAAAGCGACCAACCCATACCAATTCTTTATCTGTAGCATCTTTTCTAAATATTGCTTTATAAAAGTCTTCTGCTAACGCACTAGATGAAACGAGTAATTGGGAGTCAATCGTACTCATGATGGCTGATAATATCGCAGCAAGTAAGATTCCCGATACCCACGGGTTAAACAACAAATCTGCAAAGAAAATAAATACTTTTTCTGATTGATTAATATCCCCAGCAATTAAAGGGTCTCCTGCAAAGTAAGGAATGCCTGTAACTCCAACAATAATGGCCCCTATAATCGATACAATCATCCAAGACATTCCATAAAAACGGGCTCTCGGTACATCCCTCGTCGAGCGAATCGCCATGAAACGAGTAATAATATGAGGTTGTCCAAAATAACCAAGTCCCCACGCTACTAATGAAATGACTCCCAAAGTCGTCACCGAATCGACAGGATTTAAATAAGAAGGATCCATGTTCCTCACTTGATCCACTGTGCTACCAATACCGCCTAATTCCACGATTGCAACAATTGGAATAAGGACGAGGGCAAAAAACATTAATAACCCTTGGAAAAAATCAGTCCAGCTGACCGCTAGAAAACCACCTAAAAACGTATACGAAATAATGACAATAGCACCGATCAATAAAGCGGCATTATAGCTCATTCCAAAGGTTTCTTGGAATAACAACGCTCCCCCTACTAATCCAGAGGAAACATAAAACGTAAAGAAAACAAGGATTACTAATGCTGAGACTATCCGTAAAACTCGTGACGAATCTTTAAAACGATTTTCAAAAAAATCGGGTACGGTAATCGAATCATTTGCTATTTCCGTATAAGAACGTAAACGGGAAGCAACAAATTTCCAATTCAAGTAAGCACCGATAATTAAACCGACACACAACCAAATTGCATCTAATCCCGTTGCATACGCAAGACCTGGTAAACCTAATAATAGCCAAGAGCTCATATCAGATGCTCCCGCACTAAGAGCAGCTACACCTGGCCCGAGACTTCTTCCACCTAACACATAATCTGAGAGGTTATTCGTTAAACGATAGGAAACAACCCCTATCACAAGCATAGCAACTAAATATACAATAAACGTAACTAATGTAGCAGTATCCATATTAACGTGGCATTCTCCTTCCCAAAAAACCTAATAAGTGATAGACCGCGAATCCATTCACTTTTATATTTCATATATATACTATCCCTCTAAGAGATAGGAAGTATGCTAAAATTTGTTCTAGAACATCCGTTTAGCAGCATTCATAACCGTAACATACTTTAATTTACAGAACAGGATGAACATTCTGATATTAAAATACCCTTGTATATTTATACGCATTTTATAAATAAACCACTCTTTATTTATCTATTCTTTTATATCTATTCAATAAATTAAATAAAATTAAATTAGGAAGAATCAGGATTTCAAATCCTTTTGCACTCCTTTACACAAGAAAAAAGCTAGAATCAAATGTGATTCTAGCCTCCTTTTTTCTTATTCATATACGTGGACAAACGGTTCTTTTTCCCCTGCTTCTCGAACAAATAAAATCTCTGGTCCATCGACCGACGTTACCGAGATTTGTAACTTTATATAATCCGGAAAATGATCAATAATCAGCTCTTTAATATATTGGGCAAGGCCTATCGTTTCAGCTTTTCCATAAAATTGGATCGGAATTTCAATCTTTAACTCGGTTAATTCGTCCCCTCGATAAAAACCAGTCCCGATAACTCCATTAAAGTTAGGAAAATATTCTTCTACATCCCCTTTGAAATTTTGGAAATATTGATAATCATCTCGATGAGCTTCTTCTGCTTCATTTGATGGGAAGAGAAAATATTTTTCGTTTACAGATTCCCAGCTGGATATATTCGTTGTTCCTTTATCCAAAAAAGAATACTCAATAAAATTTCCTGGTATTACGGCTGATTTCTCTTGCTGTTCAAACAATGCCACCATTATCGGTATATCCTTTAAGTCTTCATCAGCACGTAGGCGGCTTACAATTTCTTGCGCAGCCTGTTCTCCATATTTCTTTCGATCTTTCTTATCAATTTCGACTTCTCTTGAAATAAACGTCCCGTCTTCTTGATACTCACGATAATAGTAATACGAGTTTAATGCGATTCCAATGGTCATCCCAGCAAGCTTTACAGAATCTCCTTCAGATTTTACGTAATAATTATGTTCTAGCATATGTGCAATATACAAAGGCTTTTCTTTATGCGCTTCTTGACTCTTTGCTTCCTCATCGGAAAGCGCTGGGTTTAACCCTACATTTTCCTCCGGTTCCATCCCTTTTTCTTCTAATTGTTCAGGTGTCATTTTTCGACTTAGCCAGGAATTTACTGTTTCAGTATCTAACGTCTGACCTTCTCGAAAATAATATTTATCAGGAGAAAACTCTATTTGAGCCAGTCTCATAAGACCTGTTTCAAATTCTGTTACATCAAAACGAGTATTAATATTTGTCACAACACTTCCACGTGCCGCACTTGGTTGAAACTTTGACTCACCTGTTTGAGACTGCAGAAGAATTTTATAATAGTCTTCTGAAACTTGAAAAGAGGGGATAATTCCTGTTTGTCCTTCTTCCTCTTTATTCTCTTCTACTACTTTGTCTTCCTTTTGAAAGCCTGGAACACAACCACCTAGTAGGAGAGCAAATGCTAAAGATCCCGTTAGCCATTTTTTCATTTAATTACACCTCTTACTCAAAAAGTTCTTTCACAAGCTTTTCTTCTTGCCAAATCTCAATCCCTAAATCTTGTGCTTTTGTAAGCTTAGAACCTGCATCAGCCCCTGCAATGAGAAGGTCTGTTTTTTTACTAACAGATCCCGTTACTTTTCCACCTAAGCCTTCAATCTTTTCTTTTGCTTCATTTCTAGTTAATTGCTCCAGTTTCCCGGTTAATACAATCGTCTTTCCTGAAAATGGGGACTCCACTGCCCCAGCTTCTGCTCGCTTCGTTCCCTTATATTCCATTTGAACACCGACTTCTTTTAACTTCCCAATAAGCTCTCTCGCTTCTTCGGATTCAAAATAAGTGACAACACTATCCGCCATCTTTTCTCCAATTTCATTAATCTCTGTTAGTTGTTCACGTGTCGCACTTTGTAAGCGTTCCATCGATTCGAAATGTTGAGCAAGCGTTTTAGCCGCTTTTGCTCCCACGTGTCGAATACCTAGTCCGAAAAGCAGTCTTTCTAATGAATTATCCTTCGTTACGTGGATTGCTTTTAATAAATTATCAGCTGATTTTTCACCGATTCTCTCAAGGGCGATAAGCTGTTCTTTTGTTAATAAATATAAGTCTGCGACATCTATAATTAAGTTGGCAGAGAAAAGCTGGCTAATAACTTTTTCCCCTAAACCATCAATATTCATCGCATTCCTTGACACAAAATGAATGAACCCTTCACGAATTTGAGCTGGACATTTCGGATTAATGCAACGAAGAGCCACCTCTCCTTCAATTCGAACTAGGTCACTTTCACATTCAGGACATTGTGTTGGCATATAAAACGGTTGCTCTTCCCCTGTTCGACGATCCTCAAGGACATTCACCACTTCTGGAATAATGTCGCCTGCTTTTTTCACTACGACATGATCGCCAATCCGAATATCTTTCTCTCGAATTAAATCCTCATTATGAAGTGAGGCCCGCGAAACGGTAGTACCTGCCACTTTTACTGGCTCTAAAATCGCAGTCGGTGTAATCGCTCCCGTTCTTCCCACACTTAATTCAATATCTCGTAAGGTTGTTATGACCTCTTCAGCAGGGAATTTATAAGCAATTGCCCAACGGGGACTCTTAGCGGTGAAGCCAAGTTCGGCTTGTTGCGCTAGAGAATCTACTTTAATGACAATGCCATCAATCTCATAGGGAAGTTGGGGTCTTTTCTCATTCCAACCTTCCACATATTCAATTACTTGATCAATATTTTCGCAAACTCTTCGTTCTTTATTCGTTTTAAAATCGATAGAATCTAACAGACTTAGTCCTTCACTATGACTAGTAACACCTGTTTCTCCTACATCGGCAATGCTATAAACAAATACGTCCAAATTACGTGAGGCAGCAATTTTAGGGTCTAATTGACGAAGAGATCCTGCCGCAGCATTACGTGGATTAGCAAATGGTTCTTCTCCATTTTCATCCTTTTGCTCATTTAATGCTTGGAAAGATTTTTTGGGCATATAAGCCTCTCCACGTACTTCCATTGTATACGGCTCTTTCATTTTTAGAGGGATTGACCGAATCG
Organism: Bacillus spongiae; assembly: GCF_037120725.1. Classification (NCBI taxonomy): domain Bacteria; kingdom Bacillati; phylum Bacillota; class Bacilli; order Caryophanales; family Bacillaceae; genus Bacillus; species Bacillus spongiae. Next base: position 22,992 of record NZ_JBBAXC010000007.1, on the reverse strand, counting down.
TTTTTAAGTTTTCCGTTATGTCCTCACCAATCGTTCCATCTCCGCGTGTTGCTCCTTGAACAAAAAAACCATTTTCATAACGAAGGGATACAGCAAGACCATCGATTTTTAATTCACATACGTAAGACCTATCCGCTCCAACGGTTTCTTGTATTTTCCGATCAAAATCTCGCAAGTCTTCCTCATTAAATGCATTCCCAAGACTAAGCATTGGCGTTCGATGCTCGACCTTCTGGAACCCTTCTAAAATGGTCCCCCCTACCCGTTGAGTAGGGGAGTCGGGTGTACGTACGTCAGGGTAAGCTTCCTCAATGTCAATTAATTCCTTCAACAGCCTATCGTACTCCTGGTCTGATATAGACGGAGAATCTAAGACGTGATAGTCATAGTTATAGCCACTTAATAATGCTTGTAGTTCTTTTGCTCGAATTTCCGCTGTTTGACGTTCCATCTAAAAACAGCCCTTTCTATTCTTTTTCCACCGGGGCAAACTTAGCTAGCAATCGTTTAATGCCAATCGGACTTGGAAAAGCAATATCTAGCTCCATTGAATCACCTTGTCCTTTGACACTCACGACCGTTCCTGTCCCCCATTTTTTATGTTGAGCCTTATCTCCTACTTGCCAGCCTACTTTTTCACCACCTGTTGTCGGTTGAACAGGGCGTCTCACTGGTTGTCTTCTCGGTTGGTTAGGTCTCTCATTGAAGGATGTTCCTCCGAAGGATGGCTGCTGATTGCCTACTTCATCCAATAAATCCTCTGGAATCTCACTAATAAAACGTGACACTGGGTTCATGTTCGTTCGGCCGAATAAGGTACGCATTTGCGCATTTGTTACGAATAATTCTTCTTCTGCGCGAGTAATGCCTACGTACGCCAATCGCCTTTCCTCTTCCATCTCTTCCTCTTCCATTAATGATCGACTATGTGGAAAGACTCCTTCTTCCATTCCCATTAAAAATACAACAGGAAATTCAAGCCCCTTTGCAGAATGCAGTGTCATTAAAACCACTGAGTCTTGGACATTTTCCTCTTCCCCAAGACTGTCAATATCTGCGACAAGTGCTAAGTCTGTTAGAAACGCCACTAAGCTTTTATCTTCGTTGCTTTCTTCAAAGCTTTTCGTGACCGAAAGGAACTCATCGATATTCTCTAAACGACTTTGGGCTTCAATGGATTTCTCAGCTTTCAACATCTCTCGATATCCCGATTTTTCGAGAACCTCTTCTACAAGCTCTGTAACCGATAAATACTCTTGCATTTGTGTATAGTTTTGAATTAAATCACGGAATTTTAACACGGCGTTAGTAATTTTCGGGCTTAACCCCATAAAATCCGCTTCCGCTAATGCTTTAAACATCGAAATGTCATGTGTTTGGGCATATCGTGCAATTTTATCGATAGAACCAGAACCAATCCCTCGCTTCGGGACGTTAATTACACGTTGAAGACTAATATCATCATCTGGATTCGCAACTAGACGTAAGTACGCTAGTATATCTTTTATCTCTTTACGGTCATAGAACTTAATACCGCCAACGATACTATATTCAATATTCGATTTGAGTAGCACTTCCTCCATAACACGTGACTGAGCATTCGTACGATAAAGAATGGCAAATTCAGAAGGCTTCCGTTTCCCGCTATCAACTAATTCTTTAATTTTCCCAGCTACAAATTGTGCTTCACTTTGTTGATTATCCGCACGGAAATAGGAAATTTTATTCCCTTCTGCATTTTCAGTCCATAAATTTTTCGGCTTGCGATTGGCGTTTTTCTCAATGACGTGATTGGCTGCGAGTAAAATCCGCTTCGTTGAACGGTAATTTTGTTCAAGTAAAATAGCCCGTGCATTTGGATAATCCTTTTCAAAAGATAAAATATTCGCTATATCTGCCCCGCGCCAACGATAAATCGATTGATCAGAATCCCCAACAACACATAAATTTTTAAACCTTGAGGCCATCAGTTTTACAAGCATATACTGTGCACGGTTCGTATCTTGATACTCGTCTACATGGATATACTGAAACTTACGCTGGTAAAATTCCAATACTTCAGGCACACGTTGAAATAGTTGAATCGTTGTCATAATCAAGTCATCAAAATCAAGCGCCTGATTTTTCTTTAACCTTTTTTCATACTCTGTGTAAACATCGCTCGCCACTTGGTCAAAATAACTTCCAGCTTGCTTTGCATATTCCTCGGCTGTCATTAATTCATTTTTAGCCGACGAGATGATACCAAGAATAGCTCGGGGGTCAAACTTCTTCGGATCAATATTTTTTTCCTTTAAAATCTGCTTTACAACAGACTGTTGATCCGTCGAGTCTAAAATTGTGAAATTGCGATTAATGCCTATTCTATCAATATCCCTTCGCAATATTCGAACGCACATGGAGTGAAATGTTGAAATCCACACATCCTCACTCGCTCCTCCTAAAATATTCCCAACCCGATCTTTCATTTCACGAGCAGCCTTATTTGTAAAGGTAATCGCTAAAATATTGTATGGATTTATACGTTTTTCAACCATTAAATAGGCGATCCGATGGGTCAGGACACGTGTTTTTCCCGATCCTGCTCCGGCCATTATTAACAGTGGCCCTTCTGTCGCTTGAATTGCTTCTTTTTGCTGTGGGTTCATCCCACTAATTAACCGTTCTGATAAATATTGCATCTCGTCACCACCACTTTAGAACATTTGTTCTTATTATACCTTATTAATAGGAAAAAATCCTATCTTACTTGTTGTTTTACAGCTTTTACCGTTCGTAATGCTTCCTGAATATTATCATAAATCACATTCCCAACGACGACGACATCTGCCATTCTCGCCATTTCTTCCGCTTGTTTGACAGAACGAATACCGCCCCCATAGAACAAAGTCGTTCTTTCTAATACATCTTTAACGCTTTTAACAAGCTCAGGGTCTCCATATTGGCCACTATATTCCAAATAAAAAATAGGTAAGTGAAACATCTTTTCAGCGATACGAGCGTGTGCAATAACATCTTCTTTATCCAAATCTGTTAATGCCTCTGTCAATTTCGCGGCCTTACAATCAGGGTTTAAAATACAATACCCTTCTACTAAAATCTCTTCCCAATTCATAATGTCACCATATTCTTTAACCGCTTCATGATGTAAACCGGTTACCCACTGCTGATTAGGGCTATTTAGCACCGTTGGAATAAAATACAAGTCAAATCCCGGCGTTAACGATTCTATATTGGATACTTCTAATATACATGGAATAGAAAAACGGCGAATTCTTGCCATTAAGTCAAGGACGAGATCGAGCGTCACTCCATCTGTTCCACCTACCAAAATAGCATCTGTTCCAGACTCACAAATTTTCTCTAAGTCTTCATCAACGATTGGTTTATTAGGATCTAATTTAAAGACATGACGCCACTCTTGCACATCATACATCTTGTTCCCTCCATTCACTCTTGTCCATTTCTTCATTATAGCATGTGTTAACGGGTCGCTAAAAGAAAAGCAAGAAGAGCTTTGAGTAGAACATACTTCTAAGCAAAAGGAGTAAGTGTACCATTACTTAAAAACTTAAAATAGCCGATAAGTAAACAATAGGTCAAGGAAACAAGTTAAAAGAAAGAAAAATGAAAATTGCTCTTAGCCGTAAACTAAGTCAGACAAAAGTGGATAGGTGTATTTGTTATATCAAATGAAATTGGGGTTTAGAACGTTTTCTTAAAGGGGACCCGATATCTATGGAGATTTTTAGCTACAAGAAAAAATCGGAGAGAAATACTGGTCATTTCCCTCCGATTTTTGATTTAGGGGCTTAATAGACAGTCCCTTTTTGGTTATTTCTTGTTCAATTCCTTGGCACGATCTAATGCCCACTCATAAGCATCATTGCCATAATTCAAGCTACGTTTAACTCGTGAAATCGTCGCCGTACTTGCTCCTGTTTGGGTTTCAATTTTATGGTAAGTATTTCCTTCACGTAACATTCGGGCAACTTCCAAACGTTGTGCTAATGATTGAATTTCGTTGACAGTACAAAGGTCATCAAAAAATTGATAGCATTCTTCAAGTTCTTGAAGAGATAAGATCGCATGAAATAACTGGTCTAACTCTTTCCCTCTTAATTTATCAATTTGCATGTATTTAAACTCCTTTAATTTATATCAGAATTAGTAAGATACCATTTGTGAAATTCCTGGATTTGTTGGAATGACATGAACCCATGTTTTTCCTGGAACAAGTTTAGCCTGCTCATCTCCATTATACGGTACAATGAGTCCTTTTTCATTCTTCCATGTTATTTCTTTCATTTCACCATTTTGAAATAAAAGGCCATTTCCCCCTGAAGTGAGGGAGAGCTCTCGTCTTCCCGCAGAATCGATAGTAGCATGTGGTACTTCAACGATGAGAACATTTTTTAGGTGCACTGGGGATTCTGTTTCAAGGTCAAGCGTTTGTTCCCCATTTACCCAGCGTTCATAATTTCCTGCAACATACTGATATTTAGATGTAAAAGAAGGGTTTTCGTAATAGCTGACTGCAAAGGTAGATACATTCCCTTCAATCAACTCTTTTTCATCTGTTCTAAACATTAAACTTGCAGGAGAGCCTTCCATATTGTAGCCTAGCTGGTCGGCTCCTTTCAATAGATTGTTTTTGGTTATATAGGAGTTATGGGGAGCAACACGAAAATCTTCACGGTGAAAAAGAGTACCATCATATTGTATTCCGTTAATATGATCAATCACTCCGTCTTCTAACATGCTCTTTGCCTCAGGAGAGTATCCGTGTGCAATATACATACTATTATACCCTTTAGCGATATCAATAAAATAGTCACGGGCGCTGCGAATAGGTCCAACTACATCTGGTAAGCTACTTTGATAGATTGCTAACAGCCTTGTAATATCCCCTTCTGCCAGTATCTCATAGACGATATCCGCTTCATGTAAACCTGATTGTGGCCTTGCTTTCGGGTGGTTGTTGATCATAACAGCTACTGATCGCTGGTTAGTTTGTTCACCCGTTACTTCTCCTGTTAACGGAAAGACGAATTCCTCCACTATCTCCTCTTCAAGTGGAAGCTGTTCTTCGTTTGGTTTTTGTTGCACATTGTCGCCATTTTCTGCTTCTGATAGCTCTTCATCGCTCCTACAGCCTGAAACGAACAGAGTAACGCTCATAATTAAGAAGGCTTTTTTCCACATACTTGTCACCCCATTTTGTCCTGATTAAGCTAATTGTTATAGTTTACCGCATGATTGAAGGTATCAATATGCTTTTTTTCATTACATCATATAGTCCCTTTTGTGTAATACGAATATATGGCAAGTGGGTTGAGGATAAGAACAATAATGTATAAATTGGATCTGAAAACTTATATCCTCGATCCTGCAATAGCTGTTTGAATGTCTTTTCAGACTCAATTAATTCTTCCATGTCTACTTCTGACATCGTTCCATTTAACTGAAGGGGGATCTCATGAAGGATTTTTCCATCTTCAACGAGAACGATACCCCCACCCATTTCTTTCATTCTTGAGAAAGCTTTTTTCATGTCACTTTTATTCTTTCCAATCATGATAATGTCACCCGTATTTGAGAAGGATGAAGCAAATCCACTAACCGAATGAGCAAAGCCCTTGATAAGCGTACTAATTCGCCATTTCCCATGACGATCTAGAAGTAATAAAAAGCTTTCATCATGGTCTGTTGAGAGGGATTCGTACGATGCATCCAGTGATACAGAATAGGGCTTAGTAATAACATCATTGACCATTTCAATCCCAAACGGCATCGAAAATTGGAGCTCTTCATCTGTCAAATCCCAGTCTAAGCGAAGCGGTGATAAATGGTGGCTCCATTTAGGTGAAGGAGCTTCATACATTTCACCCGTCAGCTTTTTGATCCATGTCCCTTTTCCCAACACGCCGATTGGAGTAGGGTTATCCGTTGCGGCTAAAATATTTAAGTTTGCTACTTTTCCTGTTGCAACCGTGCCATGCATATGATCAATTCCGTAATATTTGGCAACATTATGCGTGACCATTTGGTATGCTTCTATTTCTGGAATCCCTGATTCTATGACCATTTTTACTAACCAGTTTAAAACACCTTGTTCATAAAAAGCTGGCGTAGATCCATCTGTTGTTAACATAAATGGCTCATAGGTTTGAATGTCGAGTTCTTCTATTTCCTTTAATAACTTAGGTAAGTCGGGACGAATGGATGAATGACGGAGAGTTACTTGGTACCCATGTACTAGTCGTTTATACACATCTTCTCCCGTCATCGCTTCATGATCACCATCCGCGCCAAATAGCTTCATTTTAGCGAGAGTATAATCGGAGGCTCCAGGAAGATGACTTTCCATCTTTTTTCCGAGTTTTTTTGTATCAAGCATCCAATGGAGTAGCATATCATCCCCATCCATTAGCTTCGGCCACGAAGTAAGCTCTCCCCCTTGAAGAACATCCGGGTGCTCAAGCCAACCCTTTACCTCTTCATTAGAAAAGACCTTTTCTTCGTCTATCAGTTCAGTTTGTGAATCAAATCGACTCCACCAATACATCGTTACCGGGTGCTTTTTTAGCTCCTCTAATAGAGAAAACGCTTTCTTCTTACCTAAACCTAAAGCAAGCATTAAATTATCATTTACGATTGTTGTCGTTCCCGTTTTGGATGCATAGTTAGCGAAAGAGTGGGGATTATATAACTGAAATGGGTGGACATGTGGTTCAATGTATCCAGGTACAATGAAATAGTTGCTACAATCAACGACTTCACAATTCTTTAGTGTGGGGGGTAAGGATTCACCACAATATATAATGCGATCCTCATAGATCCAAATATGACCATGAACCCATTTTTTTAAAATACCGTGGAGATAACGTGCGTTCTTCAATAGAACAGTTGGTGAAAGTTTGCCATTCATAACATCTATTTGTTGTCGTACTTGTTTGATTTTCCAACGATAATGTCGTTCCAACTCAAACACTCCTCTAATTTCGACTCTAATTTTTATTATCGTACCATATTTTCAAGAATCAAGACTAGGTTAAAATTGTAAATTTATCAAAAATTCAGTATAAGGAAGTGTTTTGATGAAAGTGTCTCCTAACATAGGGATTATCAATGCGTTAATCCGAATTACGATTGGTTTTACTCTTTTAGCATGGTCCACTGCTAAGCTTTCCAAAAAACCTTGGCGTGAGTCGTACCTTTTAGTAGCCATGTGTGCTGGAATGAAAATTGGTGAAGGTATTTTAAAATACTGTCCTGTCACAGCACTATTTGAAAAAGGAGCACCTATGCTAGACGATAAAAAGCTAGACCTTAGCGATATGATAGAGAAATTCACAGAAAAAGCTGAGCAAAAACAAGAAACCGAACAAGACGGTCCAGACATCCCATATAACCCATCTTAAAAATAGTGGGAGTCCTTTACGGGACTCCCACATAGAAACGGAGTGAAGTAAATGTTTTTGGAATACGTAACGGATATGACTTTCGTACTTGTATCTTTAATTGGTGGAATTATCGCTATCTTGTATGTGTACGTTCGAAAGACGAAGAAACGTTCTTAATGGCTCGTTCACCAATATCATTTCGATAAAAGAAAGCATCTGTGGAAACCTGCTCTAGCTCTTGGTAAACTGCCTTTCTTGCTTGATTAATTGTTGTATTTTTTGCCCCTACTAGCAATACTCTTCCACCGTTAGAAAGGAATTGACCATCCTTTAATTTCGTCCCCGCGTGAAACACATAGGCATCTTCACTGATTGATGAAACTCCTTCAATCACAAGTCCCTTCTCATAAGCATTTGGATACCCTTTGGCTGCAAGTACAACCCCCAACATGACATTCTCATCCCATTCCATGCTCACTTCTTCCCTTGCTAACACTCCTTGAATAACTTGAGCCAAGTCATTTTGTAAGCGAGGTAGAACGACCTGTGTCTCCGGATCGCCAAATCGGGCATTAAATTCAATCACTTTCGGACCTTCTGTCGTTAATATTAACCCAGCATATAAAATGCCCGTAAAAGAACGATTTTCACTTATCATCGCTTCAGCAACAGGTTTCACAATACTGGCCAATGTCCTATCAATAACATCCTCACCAATGTGTGGAACAGGCGAATAGGCTCCCATTCCCCCCGTATTCGGTCCTTGATCTCCATCAAACGCTCGTTTGTGGTCTTGAGCAATGGCAAGGGGATAGATTTTATCACCATTTACGAATGACATAAGAGAATACTCTTCCCCCTCTAGAAACTCTTCAATAACCACTTTCGTCGAAGCTTCTCCAAATCGCTTATGCACGAGCATTTCTTCAAGTGTGCGATAAGCTTCTTCCAGAGTGTGGGGAATGACAACCCCTTTTCCGGCAGCTAAACCATCTGCTTTTATTACAATAGGTACACCTTGCTGCTCAACATAGTCCTTCGCAGCTTGAAGGTCGGTAAATGTGGCAAAGGTGGCTGTAGGGATATGATATTTGCTCATTAATTGCTTTGCAAACGCTTTACTTCCTTCAATTTCAGCCGCTTTCTTTGTTGGGCCGAAAATGGCTAATTTTCTTTCTTGAAAATAGTCGACAATTCCTGCTAATAATGGATTTTCTGGTCCGACTATAGTAAAATCGATTTTTTCCTTTTCGACAAACTCAACGAGTGCTGAAAAATTCATTTCATCGATTGAAACTAAGGTTGCGTCTCCTTTCATTCCATCATTTCCTGGAGCACAAAATACGTTGTTTACACTCTCGCTCACTGATAGCTTTTGGCAAATTGCATGCTCGCGACCTCCGCGGCCCACTACTAGTATGTTCACACTCATCCCGCCTTCCGTCCGGACTACTTATTCAGCCCATTTTTAATGTTTAAAATGACGAACACCTGTAAATACCATGGCAATTCCGTATTCATCTGCTTTTTGGATTGAATCCTCGTCTCGAATGGATCCTCCTGGTTGAATGATTGCTGTCACCCCAGCTTTTGCGGCTGCTTCTACCGTATCAGCCATTGGGAAGAAAGCATCTGATGCCATCACGGCTGATTTCGCTTTTTCACCTGCTTGCTCTATCGCAATCTTCGCAGCCCCAACGCGATTCATTTGTCCTGCTCCGACCCCAACCGTCATATTGTCTTGACATAGAACAATGGCATTTGATTTTACATGCTTCACAACGTTCCAGCCTAATTTAAGCGAGTTCCATTCCGCTTCTGTTGGTTCACGTTTTGTCGCAACCTTTATATCCGCATCATTTATAGAAAAAGTATCCAGGTCTTGAACAAGAAGTCCGCCTTCAACGGATGTTAACATTTTCTCTGTTTTTGGCTGACTATCAAAAGATACCGTTAATAGGCGAATATTTTTCTTAGCTGTTAAAATGTCCATCGCTTCATTAGAGAAGGCTGGTGCAATCACAATTTCTAAAAAGATTTCATGCAGCAATGCGGCTGTATCCGCGTCCACCTCGCGGTTAAAAGCTACAATTCCACCAAAAATAGACGTCGAATCTGCTTCATAGGCACGTTGGAAAGCTTCAAAAGGACTTTTCCCAACCGCCACTCCACAAGGATTCATATGCTTAACCGCAACAGCAGCTGGCTCAGAGAACTCTTTTACAATTTGTAGGGCAGCGTCAGCATCATGAATATTATTGTAAGACAGCTCTTTTCCATGTAGCTGGTGGGCATTTGCAATTGAAAAATCAGAACCAAGTGGCGCTCGATAAAATGTCGCTTTTTGATGAGGGTTCTCTCCATATCGAAGAGATTGATGACGCTCGAACGTGACCGTTAATTGCTCTGGATTTTCTTCCATCGCACATTTTGTCATATATTCACTAATATGAGCATCATATGCGGCTGTATGACGGAATACCTTTGCTGCAAGTTTCATGTGCGTCTCACGACTAGTGGTTCCATCGTTTTTCAGTTCCTCAATAATGTGGTCATAATCGTTAGAATCCACGACAACCGTAACATATTCGAAGTTTTTAGCGGATGCACGAAGCATTGTCGGTCCACCGATATCAATGTTTTCAATCGCTTCTTCCTCCGTTACCGACGGCTTCGCAATCGTTTGTTGAAATGGATATAGGTTAACACATACTAAATCAATCGGTGTAATTTGATGTTCTTCCAACTGCTCTTTATGTGATTGGTCATTTCGTTTCGCTAATAGTCCACCATGAATATGGGGATGCAATGTTTTCACTCGTCCTTCTAGAATTTCTGGAAAATGGGTTATTTCATTTACCCCAACGACATCAATACCATTTTCAATTAATGTTGCTTTCGTTCCACCTGTTGAAATGATTTCAAAATCAAGTTCTACTAATGAACGGGCAAATTCAATGATTCCATTTTTGTCCGAAACACTAAGTAACGCGCGCTTTTTCACCATAACGATCTCCTCTCAAGTTGAACACAATTAATATATTTTAAATTACTGGTAGAATAGATAATTTAACGTTTTTGGATAGAGCGAATGTTCTATTTTATGAATTTCTTCTTCAATCTTCTCTCTTGTCGCCGTAGGCGGAATCGGAAAGGCTTCTTGAGCAATGATCTTTCCCGTATCCATTCCGGCATCGACAAAGTGGATGGTAACCCCCATCACTTTTACACCCGCCTCTATTGCTTGCCCTACAGCATCCTTACCTGGAAAAGCAGGCAAAAGGGAAGGGTGTATATTTACAATTTTATTCACATAATGATGAAGGAGGGTTTTTCCAATCAATCGCATATAACCGGCTAACACAATAAACTCAATATCTCGATTGGCTAACTCATGCAAAATCTCACGTTCAAATTCTTCTTTCGATGAATAATCTTTCGGATTAAAGCTATATACAGGGATACCAGCTGCTTGTGCACGTTGAATAACGAATGCATTTGGCTTGTCACACACGAGTAATTCAATGCTCACTTGCAAATCACCTTGTTTTTCAGCATCTACTAATGCTTGAAAATTACTTCCGTTCCCTGAGGCAAATACAGCAATTTTCTTCATATCATGATCCGCTCTTTTCTTTTCATGGTAACGTTTTCTCCTACTTATCGTAAAATTCCACGCCTTCCTTGTTATTCACTCTTCCGATAATGGAAGGTTTTTCACCTTGCTGATGAAAAAATTCGACCATCGTATCCACTTGCTTTTCTGGCACTACCAAGACAAAGCCAATCCCCATATTAAACACGTTAAACATTTCTTCCTGAGAAAGTCCACCTTGCTTTTGGAGGAAAAGAAAGATTGTAGGAATCTCCCAAGACCCGCGGAAAATCTCTACACCTAGACCATCCGGTAACATACGTGGAAGGTTTTCAATAAATCCTCCTCCCGTAATATGTGCCATACCGTTAATGGAAAAGCGTCTTCTTGCAGCCATCACTGTGGAAGCGTAGATTTTCGTTGGGGTTAACAAAACATCTCCTAGCTTCCCACCAAGTTCTTCGACCTCGTCATCTAATTGAAAGGAGTGATCTTGAAATAGTATTTTGCGTACTAGTGAAAAGCCATTACTATGCAGTCCGCTAGAAGCTAAACCAATTAGCACATCACCTGCTTGAATCTTCTCACCTGTGATCAATTCTTTTTTCTCACAGGCCCCTACACTAAAACCAGCAATATCGTACTCATTTTCTTCATATAGTCCTGGCATTTCAGCCGTTTCCCCGCCAATTAGAGCACATCCTGCTTGCTCACATCCATCAGCAACACCCTTAACGATGTCTTCAATTTTTTCAGGAATTGCCTTTCCGCACGCAATATAGTCGAGGAAGAAAAGCGGTTCGGCCCCTTGAACGACAATATCGTTCACACACATAGCAACGCAATCGATACCAATTGTGTCATGTCTGTCCATCATAAAAGCAAGCTTGAGCTTTGTTCCGACACCATCAGTTCCAGATACTAGAACAGGTTCCTGTAGGCCTAGCGTTGATAAATCAAACATTCCACCAAAACCACCTAGTGCTCCCATCACACCTGATCGTTCTGTCCGCTTCACATGCTCACTCATTCGTTTAACAGATTCATAACCTGCTTCTATATTCACTCCTGCTTCTTGATAAGAGTTCGTCATCGTTTTGCCTCCCTTTCTATTAACACGATTATAAGAATGATATACAAGTAGAGTGTTGGTAACAGGGAAAGACGTCATGATGGAGAACTTCTTAATCCATCCTACTCCGTATTTCCCTACTACTCCTTTGCAATTGTCACTTATTACGTCAACTTTCTCTTTTCACTAATTAAAAACTTGATGACGTGTAGGTGACATAATCAACAAATTTACCTCACAAGCTCTTTTTCATGAGGGAGGACCGTTGATGGATAAATTTCAGTTGGATATTGGCCAGTAAAACAGGCCATGCACTGTCCACAGTTCGGTGCTTTTTCATTTCGACCTATCGCTTCTACCGTTCCCTCTACACTTAAAAACGTTAGTGAATCCGCACCAATAATGTTACGAATCTCTTCAACGGAATGTTGAGAGGCGATAAGCTCCTCATGTGTAGACGTATCAATTCCATAATAGCAAGGGTTTTTAATTGGAGGGGAACTAATGACAACATGTACTTCCTTCGCTCCCGCATCCTTTAGCATTTTGACAATTCGCCTACTCGTTGTCCCCCGCACAATCGAATCATCTACCATTACAACACGTTTTCCTTCTACAACACCTCGAACTGGAGAAAGCTTCATTTTCACACCTTGTTCACGTAATGATTGAGATGGCTGAATGAACGTACGTCCTACGTAACGATTTTTAATCAAACCCATTTCGTATGGAATGCCTGTCGCTTCTGCATATCCAATCGCCGCTGAAATACTTGAATCAGGTACACCTGTAACGACATCTGCTTCGATTGGAGCTTCTTCCGCTAACTTCTTTCCAAGGTTCTTCCTTGCACTATGAACATTAATCCCCGCAATATTACTATCTGGTCGGGAAAAGTAAATATACTCCATCGTACACATTGCTTTGTTACCAGAATAAGAAAATGTGTCAGATGTAATCCCTTCATCATTAATTCGCAAAAGCTCTCCTGGCTCGACATCTCTAATGTACTCTGCACCGACGATATCAAAAGCACATGTTTCCGAAGCAACTACGTACGCATCACCTAACTTGCCAAGTGATAATGGACGAAGACCATTCGGGTCTAATGCCACCATAAGCTCCGTTTCCGTCATCATTAGAAAGGCATAGGCTCCTTTAAGCATCGATAATGCATTTTCCACTCGTTCTGCAAAGCTTTGATATCCGCTCCGTTTAATAAGATGTGCTAATACCTCTGTATCTGAACTTGTTTGAAAAATGCTTCCTTGTCGTTCTAATTGGTGCTTTAATGCGTTTGCATTTACAAGGTTTCCGTTGTGAGCGAGTGCCAAACTCCCTTCTTGCGAGTGAAAGAGGAGGGGTTGAACATTTTCATACCCTCCACCTCCAGCTGTTGCATAACGAACATGACCGATGGCCGCTTTCCCTTTAAGCTCTTTTAATCTTTCTGTATTAAACACTTCCGTGACAAGTCCTTCCCCTTTAACACCTTTCAAGGAGTCTCCATCACTAACAACAATCCCTGTGCCTTCTTGGCCACGATGCTGTAAGCTGTGCAGCCCATAATACGTAATTTGTGCCGCATTTTCACTTCCCCAAATTCCAAAGATGCCACACTCTTCATTTAAGCCTTTGATTTCAGCAAGCATGGAATAGCTCCTTTCCAAGCTTCTTCAAGCTCCTTAATCGGGGCAAAGAGAATTTCACGGTCATTACTTGATATCGCTAGACTTCCAGTTTGGTACACCTCTCCAATTCGCTTCGCTTCCGGAATGATTGCTTCAAATTGAGCTGTGTATTCCGGTTTAACAGATAAGAGATAACGAGACTGTGTTTCACTAAAAAGCTCAACTATAGATTCTTCAAGTTCAACCTTAGCACCTAAACCATTTGTATTAAAACAGCTTTCCGCTAACGCGACAGCCAAACCACCTTCAGCAAGGTCATGAGCGGAAGCCACTACTCCAGCACGAATAGCGTTTAAGACAAGCTCTTGTCTTGCTTTCTCAACGTTTAAGTCAAGAACAGGTGCTTTTCCATAAATTTTTCCTTCTGTTAATTTTTGAAGTTCACTTCCACCAAAATCTGCTTTCGCTTTACCAAGAACATAAATAACATCACCACTTTGTTTAAAGGACTGAGTCGTAATATGATCCACATCTTCAACTAACCCGACCATCCCAACAACTGGTGTTGGATACACAGCGATTCCATTCGTTTCATTATATAAAGAGACATTACCACCGATAACAGGTGCATTTAATTCACGACAAGCTTCACTCATCCCGTCCACTGCTTTTTCTAATTGCCAGAAAATCTCTGGTTTTTCAGGGTTTCCAAAATTCAAACAGTCCGTAATCGCAAGTGGTGTTCCACCAGAACAGACAATATTTCGTGCCGCCTCTGCCACTGCAATTTTACCGCCCATTTCTGGATCTAAATAAAGATAACGAGAATTACAATCTGTCGTCATCGCAAGGGCTTTTTTCGTTCCGCGAATACGTACAACAGCAGCATCACTACCTGGACTAACAACTGTATTTGTTCTCACTTGATGATCATATTGACGATAAACCCATTCTTTACTTGCAATCGTCGGTTGTTGTAATAAGGCTAACAAGGTTTCTTTGTAATCTTCTACCTTAGGAATTTCGTTTTCCATTTGTTGAAATTCAGAGAAATATTCCGGTTCCTTAGATGGCTGATGGTACACAGGAGCATCCTCCGCTAATGCATCGACTGGAACTTCGGCAACTACCTTTCCGTGTTGAAGTAAACGGAGCATTTTATCATCCGTTACCTTTCCGATTGAAACCGCCTCAAGGTTATACTTAGAAAATAAATCGACAATTTCCTGCTCTCTGCCTTTCTTCACGACAATGAGCATGCGCTCTTGAGACTCACTCAACATCATTTCGTATGCCGTCATACCCGTTTCACGCTGAGGAACTTTATCTAAATCCATCTCAATCCCTGAGCCAGCTTTACTTGCCATCTCAGCAGAAGAGGATGTTAAACCAGCAGCTCCCATATCCTGAATTCCAACTAAAGCATCCATCTTCACAAGCTCTAAACAAGCTTCGAGTAATAGCTTCTCCATAAATGGATCTCCAACTTGTACAGCTGGCCTTTTCTCCTCTGACGCATCACTCAATTCTTCTGATGCGAAGGTTGCCCCGTGAATACCGTCACGACCTGTCTTTGCACCAACATACATAACTGTATTGCCCGTTCCATGCGCTTGCCCTTTTTTAATGTCACTATGCTGAATTAAACCAACACACATGGCATTTACCAAAGGATTACCATCATATGCTGCATCAAATTGTACTTCACCGCCTACTGTTGGAATCCCGATACAGTTCCCGTATCCAGCAATTCCTGCTACTACTTCTTCAAAAAGGTAGCGAACACGAGGAGAATCCAATTCTCCAAAGCGTAAAGAGTTAAGAAGCGCAACCGGTCTTGCCCCCATTGAAAAGACATCGCGGATAATACCGCCAACACCTGTTGCCGCCCCTTGATAAGGCTCGATTGCAGAAGGGTGGTTATGACTTTCAATTTTAAATACAACGGCTTGATCATCTCCAATATCAACAATCCCTGCTCCCTCTCCTGGGCCTTGTAGCACCTTTTCTCCAGATGTAGGAAACTTACTAAGAACAGGCTTCGAGTTTTTATATGAACAATGTTCAGACCACATAACCGAAAATAAACCCGTCTCTGTATAGTTTGGTAATCTACCAAGTATATTTTCTACCTTCGAAAACTCTTCGTCTGAAAGACCCATTTCTTTATACAGTTGTTCGTTCTTGATTTTCTCGATGTTTGGTTCAAGCATTAATGACATGTGATTCCCTCCAGTGTCGTACAATTGATTGGAACATTTTTAAACCATCATCACTACCAAGCAATGAATCTACCGCTCTTTCCGGGTGTGGCATCATTCCAAGGACATTTCCTTTTTCATTTGTTATACCCGCAATATTTTCAACAGAGCCATTCGGATTGTGACCTTCATACGAAAAGACAATTTGATTATTTTCCTTCAACGCTTCAAGTGTCGTCGCATCACAATAATAATTTCCTTCACCATGCGCAATTGGAATACGGATGACTTCCCCTGCTTGATAAGCAGATGTAAACATTGTGTTCCTATTTTCGACTTTAAGTGGAACCGTTTCACAAATAAACTTTAAGTTTTCATTTCGTCTCATTGCCCCAGGAAGTAGTCCTACTTCAAGAAGAATTTGAAATCCATTACAAACTCCTAGTATAGGTTTTCCTTGTTCTGCTGCTAACACAACCTCCCGCATTACCTTTGAAAAACGAGCGATTGCCCCTGAGCGTAAGTAATCTCCATAAGAAAATCCACCAGGTAAAAGGATAGCATCATAGTCTTGAAGGGAATCAGCATCATGCCATACGTATTCCACTTCCTCGCCTAATTCGTCTTGAATAGCATGGAACATGTCAACATCACAGTTGGAACCAGGAAAAACGATTACGGCAAATTTCATCGTCCTACACGCTCCTCAATCTCAAACGAATAGTCTTCAATAACCGGATTGGATAATAAGCGATCACACATCTCCCTTACTTTTTGTTCCACATTTTCAGTATCTTGTAATGTTAACTCCATATATTTTCCAATACGTACATCCTCTACATCATGATAATTCATACTGTGTAATGAGCTTTTTACAGCTGCTCCTTGTGGGTCTAAAACGCTTTCTTTTAAAGTTACATAGATTTTTACTTTCACCATATCTATTCTCCTCCTAGTCTCGTTAAAATCGTTTCATAGGCTTCCGTTAAATCTCCTAAGTTCCGACGAAATACATCTTTATCTAGTTTTTCTTTCGTTTTAACATCCCATAGTCTACACGTATCTGGTGAAATCTCATCAGCTAGCAAGATACGTCCTTCGTTGTCTTTTCCGAACTCAAGCTTGAAATCAACAAGCTCAACGTTAATAGTTAAAAAGAGCTCCTGTAAAACCGTATTCACGACAAGTGCCTTTTCCTTTAGCACATTTTTTTCTTCATCCGTGACCAGCTCAAGTAAATGAATATGTTCATCCGTTAATAGTGGGTCCCCAAGATCATCGTCCTTATAGTAAAATTCGACGAGAGGATGAGCTAATGGGGTTCCTTCTGTAAACCCTAGTCGTTTAGATAAGCTACCTGCCGCAACATTGCGGACAACCACCTCTAATGGAATAATATCTACTTTCTTTACGAGCTGCTCTGTCTCTGACAGGGAGCGAATAAAATGAGAACCAATGCCCTTCTCGGAAAGCTTTGAAAATAATAAACTCGAAATTTTATTATTTAAAACGGCTTTTCCACCAATCTCCGCTTTTTTTTCACCATTAAAAGCTGTTGCGCTATCCTTGTATTGAACCCAAACGATCTCTTTGTCATTTGTTGCATAGATTTTTTTCGCTTTTCCCTCGTATAGAAGCTCTCTTTTTTCCATTAAAACTCCTCCAAATATGAAGTTTACTTTTATATTAGAAAGGCGAAGGGTTATTCGCCTTTCCCTTTATCACGATAATGATTAACCATCTAATCCAATTCGAGTAAAGATTGTATCTACATGCTTTAAGTGATAGCGATAATCAAAGCAAGCCTCAATCTCTTCAGGAGAGAGCTTTGCCGTAATCGTCTCATCTCCTTCGATAAGTGTGCGAAACGGCACTTGTGTCTCCCAAGCTTCCATTGCTCTCGGTTGAACCGTATCATACGCTACCTCACGTGTCATTCCTTTATCAATTAAAGCGAGTAAAACACGCTGAGAATAAATAAGTCCCAATGTCGCATTCATATTGCGCTTCATGTTATCCGGGAATACCGTTAAGTTCTTTACAATGCTCCCAAAACGATTCAGCATATAATTCAACGTAATCGTAGCATCAGGAAAAATGACTCGTTCTGCTGAAGAATGGGAGATATCACGTTCATGCCACAATGGAACATTTTCAAATGCTGTTTGCATATAGCCTCGAAGAAGTCTTGCCATTCCTGTCATATTTTCCGACCCAATCGGATTTCGTTTATGAGGCATTGCAGAGGACCCCTTTTGTCCTTTTGCAAAAAATTCTTCTACTTCTCTCGTTTCACTTTTTTGTAAACCTCGAATTTCCACAGCCATTTTTTCGATAGATGCTCCAATAAGAGCGATCGTACTCATATAATGTGCATGTCGGTCACGTTGCAGCGTTTGAGTAGAAACGGGAGCAGGTGAAATGCCTAATTTTTCGCACACATATCGTTCCACAAACGGATCAATATTTGCATATGTTCCAACCGCACCAGAGATTTTTCCAAACTCTACATCAGCTGCCGCTTGCTTAAACCGTTCTAAATTACGCTTCATTTCTTCATACCACAATGCAAGCTTTAAGCCAAATGTTGTTGGCTCTGCATGAACCCCGTGCGTACGACCCATCATCACTGTGTGCTTATGCTCAATTGCCTTTTCTTTTAAAATAGTAATAAAGCGCTCCAAGTCTGACAGTAGAATTTCATTTGCTTGTTTAATTAAATAGGATAAGGCTGTATCTACTACATCGGTTGACGTTAGGCCGTAATGAACCCATTTTTTCTCCTCACCCAATGTTTCAGAAACCGCACGTGTAAATGCCACAACATCATGTCTGGTCTCCTCTTCAATTTCTTTAATACGGTCAACGTCAAAGCTAGCTTTTTCTCGAAGTTTTTCTACATCTTCATGTGGAATTTCACCGAGCTCTGCCCATGCTTCACAAGCTAAAATCTCAACTTCTAACCATGCTTGAAATCGATTTTTTTCTGTCCAAATTGAACCCATTTCTGGTCGTGTGTAACGTTCAATCATTTTTTATGCCTCCACTTTCATCAGGGGGGAAAAAACCCCGCTGTCGGTAATTTCATTAAGAGTCGTCTCAATTTCTTCCGTCATAATGGTCACATGACCCATCTTTCGCTTTTCAATTGCTTCTTTTTTCCCGTATAAGTGAATAGACCAATTCGGTCGAGATGGGATTTCTTTATATAAGGAATCTATATGCTCCCCAAGAATGTTGACCATAACGACGGGCTTTAGCAATTCAGTAGATTTCAATGGCCAATTGCATACCGCTCTGATATGTTGTTCAAACTGAGAGGTTTCACAAGCCTCGATCGTATAGTGACCGGAGTTGTGTGGCCGTGGGGCTAATTCATTTACAAATAGCGACCCCTCCGATGTAACAAACATCTCTACTGCCAGTGTCCCTATCAGCCCAAATTGTTCCGCAATTCTTTTCCCAAGTATATAGGCTTCAGCTTCTGTCTCATCCGATATTCTTGCCGGAACGATACTTTCAAATAAAATATTATCCCGATGAATATTTTCTGCCACTGGAAACATCGTAAGCTCCCCATCTGGATTTCTTGTCACAATAACTGAAATCTCCTTATCAAATGAGAGCCATTTCTCTAACACACATTCTCCGTTCTGAAGCAGTTCTTGTGCTCGAACTAAATCTTTCGCTTCCTTTAGTACAACTTGACCTTTTCCATCATATCCGCCACGCGCTGTCTTTAATACCGCAGGGTATCCAATAGTATCAATCTTTTGATAAAGGTCGTCTACTTCTCTAATTTCAGCATAAGGTGCAACCTCTACGCCTGCATTCAGTAATGCTCGCTTTTCAAAGATCCTGTCTTGAGTCACCTTAATTAATTCTGCTCCTTGCGGAACATAAGCAACCGATTCTAACCAACACAATGCTTCATAGTCAATATTTTCAAATTCATACGTAATGACATCACAGCGAGACGCTAGTTTTGCTAATGCCTCTCGATCATCATAACTCGCCACAATTTCTTCATCAGCAATCTGCCCACTCGGTGAATTTTTCGTCGGGTCAAGAACAATGACTGAAAATCCTGCCTGTTTTGCCGCCAAGGTCATCATTCTCCCCAATTGTCCACCGCCAATAATACCAATCGTACTTCCAGGGGATATAATTGTTTTAGACAAGCTGTTCACTACTTTCTCTCACTTTTTGTGCTAATGTATCACGTCGATGTTCAAGTTTATTCGCGACCTCTACGTCATCTATAGATAAAATTTGTGCTGCAAGGAGTCCAGCGTTTGTCGCCCCGGCCTTTCCTATTGCCACAGTCGCAACCGGGATGCCACCTGGCATTTGTACTATGGATAATAAAGAATCCATTCCATTTAAGGACTTCGATTGAACAGGTACACCTATAACTGGAAGTGTTGTTTTCGCTGCCACCATCCCAGGTAGGTGAGCAGATCCACCAGCTCCTGCAACAATAATCTTTATTCCTCTTTCTCTTGCCTCTTCTGCATATCGGAACATTTCATCAGGTGTTCGATGGGCCGAAACAACCTTTTTTTCATACGGAATTTCTAACTCCTCTAGTATGTCACATGTATGCTTCATCGTATCCCAGTCTGATGTACTTCCCATAATAACTCCAACAACTGACATTCTATAATTCCTCCTTTAATTTACAGTAGGCTAAGAAACCTTGCATTCTATCATTCTTGTCTGAACAGAAATACCCCAAATGCCCCTGTCTCTATACGAGAGAAAGCAGGAGCACTTGGGGCAAGGATTGGGACCAAATTATCCCAGTATATTTAACCAAGATGTCTACTTTCCCTCATAGTCCAATCATTCTCGGTGATTGGGTAGAAACTTACGGGCCATATTCCCGTGGATATATGAGGGGATATAATTGTTTGATTTCCTCCATAATCATAACAAGAGGAGGAAATCAAAGTCAACAGAAATTCGAACGTTTCATATAAATAATCTTCCTATCGTTCGCCTTTAACTTTCAAAACGCTTTCCTTCAAACATGATTTGTGAACCAATAGGCTCATAGCTTTTTACTCCTTTTTGAATAACCTCTTTAAAAATTGGCTTTTCAATACGTTTAACAGGAACATAACCTTCTTGCTTCATTCGCGCTAAACAGTCTTCAATTGACTCAGATTCTTTCACTTCAAATCGTTTTTTACCCATCTTAACATCTTCCTTTTTGTTGATCATATATCATCCGTTATTTAGTGACAATGTAATATCTTCTGTTTCAATCGATTGAACGATTCACAGGTTCATTTCATATCGATGCTGGTAAAGTTGTTTATACCTTTATTCCATTCTAATACATTGACTGTACTATACAATATTAACAGCTTTTCTTCAATCTCCATTTGCACACTTTGTCTATCAACCGAAATCGTTTTGCTCAAGGATTCATTTTTATGCCATAATTCTAGGGCTTCATCTGGAGCTTAATTTAGGTTCAAAAAAAATGGAGATTGACTATACGAAAAAAAATGTGTGATGCTTCTATAGGAGAAGCGCACACAAAAAAAGGATATAAACGTGATGTTTATACCCTTCTTACTTTTATTCCTCACGCTTTAATTCCAGTAACTTAAAAAATCCATAAGCAGCTTCCTCGGTATCAATTAGCTGTGATGTATAACCTTTTGCTAAAAAATCATTAATTTCTGGAAGTGCATCCTCTCTTAAGCCATAGCATAGAACCTCAAATAGAATCGATTTCTCTTCTAAGTCACGAACCTCCAAATATGCCTTCTGAAGTGCCTTCGTAGCAAGGGGTGTTTGAATGGAACCCACTATTGAAGCGGCATAAATCATTGAATGAGGATCGGTTAAATAAGGGATTAATACGTGAACAACTTCATCTGTTTGGAAGCTTTTCAATGCCAACTCCACTTCATCTAATAAGAAATCATCCTCTGAATACAATAAATTCGAAAGAATCGGTATGTACTTCGATTTTTTTAATACCCCAATAATATAAACCATTATGATTCCTTCAAATGTAAAAATACCTTCGTTTAAATCATCATTCATCACAGAATCAATTGTAAAATCGTCTATCAAACCTTTTTGAGCGATTACCTTGGCTAGCATTCTAGTCTTTTTATAAAGATTTCCTTCTCCTGTGTTTAATGCAACGAGCGTTAAATGAAATTCATCCCATAGCTCTTTCTCATTGCCGTTGGCAAGCAAATGAAAAAAAGCAATCTTTTCTGGAGAGAAATAAGAAGATATTGCTTTTTCATGGCGAACAAGTGTGGCCGGCTCCGTATATTCCAATATTTGCAAGGCTTGTTCACGTAATATCGAATCATTCTGTAAATCAATTAGCTTTAATAAACTATCCATACAACTTCCTGGAATATCTCGATCTAAAAGGACATACAATACATCTTCCGTTATTTCCGAAAAATCGCACGCTGCCTCTAACAATTCCTTTAATAATGGGTCTGGTAATTTCGGTATTTCTTCAAGCATATGAAAAGAGACCGTTCGTATGGAAGAATTATCAGAAAAAAGACCTCTCTTAATATTTTCGACTAATGTCATAAAAGCCTCCTGCTACTTAATAGATTTCTTCAATTATAACAAAAATAATGGTAAGAGAAGGACCTTTAGGAAAATCTCGTGATCACTCAGTTTTTTTATTATAAACAAAAAAACAGCTCAAGATGAGCTGTTTTTAAATGTGCATGGCGACGTCCTACTCTCACAGGGGGAAGCCCCCAACTACCATCGGCGCTAAAGAGCTTAACTTCCGTGTTCGGTATGGGAACGGGTGTGACCTCTTTGCTATTGCCACCATACATATTAAATTGGGGATTGTACCCTCAAAACTAGATAAAGATTGATGAAGAGTGAGTAATCACCGTTCTTACGTTGTCCAGCTACAGCTCCTATGTGCTTGTCGCACATGAACAGTCGCTTTCACTTTTTTCTTTTGGTTAAGTCCTCGATCGATTAGTATTCGTCAGCTCCACATGTCACCATGCTTCCACCTCGAACCTATCAACCTGATCATCTTTCAGGGATCTTACTAGCTAATGCTATGGGAAAT